>JAQXCN010000083.1 GCA_029251865.1 Crocinitomicaceae bacterium
CGGCTCCTAACGGTTGTCAAGAGACAGAATCAATAGAGGTCACTCAAGATAATAACATTGATTTATTTGTAACCTTATCAGAACCTGAGATTTGTTCTGGGGAAGAGATCACATTAACAATGAATAGCACAATTGCTACAGATTTTGATTGGACTGTTGTTCAAAATGGAGTAACAGGGGCCTCAGCGGGCGCGTTACCAAATAGTGGTGTAGGTGCAGAAATTACGCAAACCTTGCAACTTACAAGCTCTAATAATGGAGAAGTAGAATATATTATTACACCAACCTCGGGAGGGTGTATTGGAGAATCACAGAGTGTAACGGTTTACATACTTGCTCCAATTGAACCTCAATTTGATGCGCTCGGCCCGTTTTGTATAAATGAAACTCCGACGTCTCTTCAAATGGTTTCCAATGAAGGTGTTTCCGGAACCTGGAATCCATCTACAATTTCAACAACATTAGCGGGGACGAGTAATTATATTTTTACCCCAAACCCCGATCAATGTGCGCTCACGCAAAACATGGATATACTCATAAATGAATTACCTCTTGTGTCATTTTCAGCAGATAATTTAGTTGGCTGTGCACCTCATGTGGTGAACTTAACGAGTACAAACGGATCAGGAACATGGACGGTAGGTAACGGTGTTGTTCTAGAGGGAACGCAGGCCCAGGTTACTCTTTTTAACCCAGGTTGCTATGATGTTACTTTAGAAATAGAACAAGATGGTTGTGCGAATTCGCTTACGACTGAGAACTATCTTTGTGTGGAAGAGGCTCCTGTTGCAGATTTCACAGCAACACCAGACGTTTTTACAGATCAAGATGTTTTAGTTTCATTTACGAATTTAAGTATCGGAGCCAGTTCTTTTATTTGGGATTTTGGTGACCAAAACACGAGCGCTTACATTAATCCTTCTAATCTCTATGAATCAACAGAGGAAGGAGCTTTAATAACGTTAATTGCAGTAAGTGATTTTGGATGTACAGACGAGGCGCAACTAATAATTGAATATGAGGAGCAAGAGGTCTTTTACGTTCCAAATACATTTACGCCTGACGGCGATAACTTCAATCAAATGTTCACTCCTGTTTTTTATTCAGGTTTTGATCCTTATAATTTTGAGATGCTTATTTACAATAGGTGGGGAGAGCTTGTTTTTGAATCACAGAATGCGGATATAGGCTGGGATGGCACATATGGGCTTAGTGGCATGAAAGCCTCAGACGGAGCCTATACGTGGAAAATCACCTATAAAAACCCCAAGACAGATCAAAGAAAAGTTATTGTAGGACATGTAACTTTAATCCGATAAAATCGAATAAGGAAGAAACCCTTCTTTGAAAGAGAAAAGTATTTCTTCAAGAATAGATAAAGTATTGTGGCTTTTGGTTACAATACTTCCTTTGATAATAATCCCAATTAAGGGCATACCTGATATTTTTAATGTCGCCAAGGCTCCCGTCTTAGCGCTTTCTTCCGGCTATGTTTTATATCTATTATTTAAGTTTGGAAAGTTTCAACCAGGTGTAGAAACCAAGGTGCTGATGGGGTACTTAATTCTCGTTTTTATCGCTTCGCTTACAGCTTATAAACCTTTGCTAGCTTTAACTGGAGTTTCTTTGACAGCAGGCCGTTTTGAGGGGTTTATAACACTCTTTTTTTATATCGTATTATTCTATGCTGCAAGACAACATATGAGAATAAGCGAGAAAAATGTTTTATTCTTTATAATTGTTCAAGCGCTAATTGCAGCTTATGCAATCGCTCAATTTTTTATGATAGATCCATTGGTCGAATATTTTAATTATACTAAAGGTTCATACGCAACGATAGGCAATCAAAACTTTTTAGCTTCATGGGCTTTAATGCTTTTACTATTCGCCTCAGGGTTTTATATGAAACAAAGGAAATTAATTTATCTAATTTTTCCGGCATTATTTTTCGGAGCGCTACTTGCTTCAAATACCAGAGGGTGTTGGTTAGCATTAATGGTAGTCATTCTAGTCTCTTTATATTTTCTAAAATTCTCAAAACTCAGGATCTCATATTTTGCTGTTTTAGGATCTTTTTTATTGGTGTTCCTAACAATGAATTTTTTGAGCAAAAGTAAAATTCAGCATCGCACAAAAACAATAAAGAATGAATTAGATATTAATAATGAATGGGCAGGTTCTGGTCGGGCATTAATATGGAAGATGTCTTATGACATTGTCCATGAACACCCTTTTCTAGGTGCTGGCCCAGAGAATTTAAAGGAAGCATTAAAACAAACAAAGAACAAAAGAGCCCAACAATACGGAAAGCTAACAGGCCATACCGTTGATAAAGCACATAATGATTTCTTGCATATTGCCGCTGTTTCAGGAGTTCCAGCGCTGCTAGTTTATATTTTCTTTATTCTTGTGATATTTGTGAAACAGGCTAAAAACTTTGCGTTTGGTTCAGCCAAAAGCGTACTTGCTTTGGCCTTATTAGCATACCTCGTGCAGAGTCTTTTTAATATTAGTGTTATTTCTGTTGCGCCTTTGTTTTGGGTGTTTTTAGGGCTTTTCGCAAGTGATAATGCGCGTTTTACTATTAACTAAAAACAATGTTTTCAATACCGTTAAAGGCAGCAAATACGATGTTGGGGTGCGATTCTTGAAAGTAAATATCTCCGTTTTTTGTCACGCCTATAGCACCGGCAAAACCATCGTGGGATTGCATCTCTTTAAAAGACTTATTAAAGGCGTCCTTTAAGCTCATGCCGTCCGTAACGCGAGTAACAATTTTAGTCGCTAATCCAGCGCTGACGATATCTTCTCCGACCCCTGTGCAACTTATAGCACAGTATTCATTTGCATAATTTCCAGCAATAGTTGCGGAGTCAGAAATTCTTCCTGGAATTTCAAATCCTTTTCCCCCTGTGGATGTAGCGGCGGCGAGCCTCCCTTGACTGTCTAGAACGACACAGCCTATTGTTCCTGTGCCGGAGCTTTCTTTTTTGGCAAGAAATTCTTGTTTTCTTTCAGGCGTTTCAGTTGAATAAAAAGGGAGCCCTGCATTTTCAGCGTATTGTGATGCGCCAGCACCACCAAGAACACGATCTTCTTCTTTCATGAGCATTTGTGCTATGATAATGGGATTCTTTACGTTTTCCACATTAATGACACCACTAAATTTTTGGTCCAAACCATTCATTAAAGCTGCACTCATTCTAATTTTTCCGTCACTTTGGATTTGAGAACCTGTTCCAGCATTAAATAAAGGGTCGTCCTCAAGAAGAGTGGCCGTATAAATCACAGTTTCAATTGCGCTGTGATTTTTTAAGTAGCTTTTACCTAAGTCAAGTATATTAAGTAGGGCTTTTTGCTTTTTCTCTTTTGTTTCTTTGGATTGAGAAGATTCACTAAAAAAACCGCCATGAATCAAAATTCTCATGTGAGTTCATTTTCTTTTTTACGAATCTTGAATGAATTTGAACTCAAGACATAAGTATCTCCCATACTCATAACATGTACGATCAAATTTTCAATAGAAATTGGCTCTCCAAGAGAAATGTCAGTAATATTGGTGTCTTTGATACTTCTGCCATCAACAAGAATTACAAGCCCAGAACCTAAGGCTTCCATTTGGTCGCCTTCAGAAATCAAAAGCCCTGTATCTTCACCAAGTCCTAAGCCTATAATTTTCGGATTGGAGACAACAGCCTGAAATAAACGCCCAATCCTTCCGCGCTTAACAAAGTGTGTGTCTATAGCAACATCATTCATCAAGCCAAGACCACCTGTGATTTTTATTTCACCTTTAAGGAGCGCCTCTTTACTTGACCCTTGGTAGATCATATTTCTTGATGCACAAGCAGCTCCAGCAGACGTTCCAACATAAAGAAATGCGTCATTGTGGTACTTATGAAGAATTAAATCATGAACTTGAGTACCTCCAATTATTGAGGTTAAACGCAATTGGTCTCCGCCTGTAAAAAAGATAACGTCAGCCGCTTGAATCCGTTTCAGTATCTCAGCGTTTTGGCAATGTTCTCTACTTTCTATACTTAGGACATCAACATTGTCTGCGCCTAAATAATGAAAGGCTTTTGAGTATTCTGGTCCAACCACATCTGGTATTCTAGATGCGGTAGGGATTATTTCAATCCTTGAAGCGATGCCCTTATCCGACTCATCAATGATGCGTTTTAAAATACCTCTTTCAAAAAAGTTTAAGTTGTTATCAATCTGTTCGGTGAAATCTTTTTCTGTGAAACTTCCCGTGTCTATCCCCCCCCCAATAATTATCAACTTTCCAACAGGTTTCATAGGAGTAAAAGTAATTTATTTGATGGTTAAAACGCCATTAAAAATCAAATTGTTAATTGCTTTGTTGATTTCTATTGATGGTTCGGTATTTTACCGTTTTCAATATATGTAAATTTGAATTAAATGGCTATAAAAGTTAAAATAATAAACCAATCTACAAATGCTCTACCCGAGTATAAAACAGTTGGGTCTTCAGGAATGGATGTTCGCGCATTTACTAGTGAAACAGTCTTCATAAAACCCTTAGAGCGGAGCCTTATTAAAACAGGGCTTTTTCTAGAGATGAATACAGGGATAGAATGTCAGGTAAGACCCAGAAGTGGTTTAGCGTTAAAGCAAGGATTAACTGTTTTAAATACTCCAGGAACCATTGATGCAGATTATAGAGGAGAGGTGGGCGTTGTGTTGGTGAACTTATCAAATGAAACGGTCTGTATAGAAAATGGAGACCGTATTGCGCAGCTCGTTTTCGCAAAAATAGAATGCATTGATTGGGTTGAGGTTAACAATACAGATAACACTGAACGTGGAGCCGGAGGGTTCGGAAGTACAGGAATAAAATAAAAACGTATGAATATTATAGTTCCAATGGCTGGTCGTGGAAGTAGACTTAGGCCGCACACCTTAACTGTACCTAAACCTTTAATTAGGGTAGGCGGTAAACCGATCGTGCACCGACTGGTTGAGGATATTGCAAAAATGTGTAGTGAAAAGATTGATAAAATTGCTTTTGTAATTGGGGATTTCGGAGAGTCTGTTGAGCAAGAGCTTCTGCAGGTCGCTGAAACTTTAGGCGCAAAAGGTTCTATACATCACCAAACTGAACCTTTAGGAACAGCACATGCCGTATTGTGTGCTAAAAGTTGTTTAGAGGGTCCCGTTATTGTCGCTTTTGCGGACACATTATTTAAGGCGGATTTTCAGATATCTGAACAGACAGAAGGAATGATATGGGTAAAGAAAATAGAAGACCCAAGTGCTTTTGGCGTGGTTCAGCTCGATGAAAAAAATGTAATTATCGATTTTGTTGAAAAGCCAAAAGAGTTTATTTCAGATTTAGCGATGATTGGTATTTACTTTTTTAAAAATGGATCCACATTAAAAACGGAACTGAATTATTTGTTAGACAACGACCTACAGAAGGGGGGTGAGTATCAATTACCTGACGCATTAAGAAGACTAACAGAGAAGGGAACCGTTTTTATGCCGGGACAAGTTGACGCTTGGTTGGATTGTGGTAACAAGAAGGTGACGGTTGAAACAAATAAACACGTTTTGAATTTTGATCAAGAACGAGGTGTAAATCTTAGGCATTCGACAGCTGAGGTTAAGAATTCCATTGTGATTGAGCCTTGCTTTTTAGGAGAAGGATCAAGGGTTGAAAATTCTGTAATCGGCCCTCACGTATCTCTAGGAGAAGGCTCAAAAGTTGAGAATTCAATATTAAAAAACTGTTTAATACAGCAAAACACCTTTCTAGAAAATCAAGTTTTAAAAGACTCAATGATAGGCTCTTTTGCAAGTGTTAGCAACAAAGCGAAGGATTTAAGTGTAGGAGACTTCACCTCAATAGACGATGCGCTATAATCTAGCTTTATTTATACTGTTATTTGTTTGCGGCTGTAAGAGTCCGAGGGTCATTGTTGATGCGCAACAAACACAAAAATCAAAGGCATTCATTACAGCGTACCATGAAGGGTTAAGGCTTAAGTTTAAGGGTAATTATTTAAAAGCGATTGAACGCTTTGAGTTTTGCATTAAAGAGGAACCTTTAGACGATGCTTCTCATTTTGCGATGGCGCAAACCTATCTATTGTTAGGAGATTTGGTACAGGCAGAAAAACATACGATTTCGGCTGTAGATTTAGATAAGGACAATGTGTTTTATCAGATTGAACTTGCCTATATGTTTCGAAGTAAAGGGGCTTTTAATTCAGCTGGAAAACTTTTCGAATCTGTTATTGATCGCAGGCAAAGAGGGGTTGAGTATTATTTATTGGCAATCGATTCATATCGTAAGTCTGAAAATTATACGGCCGCTTTAAAAGTGCTAGAGAAACTCGAAAACTTCAAAGGAAATGTTTTAGAGTGCGCATTGAGAAGGCATTCGATTTATGTCGAAATGGGAAAGCTAAAGGAAGCAGAAAAAGAACTACTTAGACTGCGAGAGGAATTCCCAAAAACACCAATGCTTTTAGCCACGCTTGTAGATTTTTATTTTCAACAGGATGCGCAGCCAAAAGCAATAGAGCATTTGAAGCTGTTAATAGACGTTGATCCACAGAATGGAATAGGAAATTTAATGCTTGGAGAGTATGCTTATCAGCAGGGAGAAGAAAAAATAGCCGCTCAATATTTTTTTCAGGCGATAAAAACAGAGAATATTTCAGCTGAGGAAAGTGTCAATGCATTTGAGTTTTTAATTTATGTAAATGACCTACCTAAACTCAAACAAAGTATCTCTGTAATGGAACGCATGTACATTGAAAATGACACAGTAATAAGTGCGCTTGGAGATTACTATTTTCAGCGTTCTGTAAGCTCAGATGTTTCGGCTGAGAACAAAGATTCATTTCTCGTTAAGGCGATTGATAAGTACACTAGGGCATTAGAATTGAATCCTAGTCGCTTTGACTTGTGGCAAAAAACACTCTATTATTATTACGACTCAAAGCAATGGCAAACGCTAAAAAAAACAGCGGAACAAACAGTTCGAACATTCCCACTTAGACCCGAGCCATTTTACTTAGGTGCCGTTGCTTATAATCAACAAGAAGACTATATTTCTGCAGAAAGTTTTGCGCGGCAAGGCCTTCTTTCCGTCATTGATGATCGTATTTTGGAGTCTGATCTATTAGGCCAGCTTGGCGAAGCATTTTTTGGCAGAGGAAATCTAGAACAAGGCATGGTATATTATTTGCAAGCCATAGCGTTAGAGGAAAAAGCTACTGTAGGTTATCTCAGCTTTAACTTGAGCTTGAGATTGTTTGAGAATAAACATGCGCTTTCTCAAGCCATTGAGATTTTGGACAAGGTGCTTGAAGGCCAAAACCCGCGTGAATTGACTTATGAACTATTAAAAGCAGACCTATTCTTTTTACAAAAAAAATATTATGAAACGCTTAATTTACTGGACGTTATGAAGAGTAATGACACCTTGTTCATTGCGGGCATTTTGGAACGAAAGGGCAATGTTTTCTCAATGCTTAAAGACAAGGATAAAGCAATTTCTTTTTGGAAAAGCGCCCTTGAAATTGGCGGGAGTTCACCGTTATTACTAGAAAAAATAAAAAAGGGAGAGTATGTTGAATAAAAGTATTTTAGCTCTTGTCGTTCTTGTTTTAACGGTCAGTTGTGCTAAGCAATGGAGTGATACGGATTCGATGACGGCAAAGCTTCCAAAGCTTAAACAAAAAGAGTTTCTGGCAAAACTTGATAGCATAGCTGAAATCGCACCCAAATACATGTATACAAAGCTAAAGGTTAGCTTCAAAGACGAAGAAAGAAAAATCTCCTTTAAGACGACACTAAAAGCTGTGAATGATTCCGCTATTACCGCTATTGTTTCATTTGCGCGCATTCCCGTTTTTAGTGCGCTAGTAGATAGGTCCAACCTAACTGTGGTAAATAAGAAAGATAAATGTTACACGATCCAAAAGCTTGAGGATTTAACATCTGAGCTAGGAGTAAGTTTTCAGCGTTCGGCAGTTGAAGAACTAATTTATGGACACGCACTTGGCTTTTCTGCCGACAAGAAGTATTATATGAAGAATGATCCTTTTAGTTACACCTTATCCTCTCATCGCAAATCGTATGCAAGAAAAAAAAATGAAATAGTATATACTTACCAGCTTCACGAAAACAAGAAGCATCTTTCTTCTATAAAGATTAGTGTACCGATGGACTCGACTGATATTGAGATCAATTACTTATCTTGGCAAGAGTCACAAAACTATACATTACCTAAAAAAGTTGACATTAGTGTTAAAAACCCTAAGCTTTCAGTTCAAATATCACTAGAGTATACAAGGCTTGATGTTGTGACACCTGAAGCACTTTTTTTAACAATACCAGAGAAATATGAAAAGTGTAATTAAGACGATTTTTTTCTTGCTTTTTTGTGTCTCTTATGGATTCTCTCAAGGTAGTACTCAGAACCTTAAAAAGCAGCAAAAGAAACTTGAACGCAAAATTTCGAGCACGAAAAACCTACTAAAAAAAGTCACAGACTCTAGAAAGGAATCTCTGAGTGAGCTACAACTTATTAATACACAAATACAAAGCCGCGAGGATCTTTTAAGTCTATTTGATAGACAGGTCTTATTGGCAGAAGGTACAATTAAAGAGAAAGAGGAGCAGGTGGAAGCACTCGGAGAACGCGTGGAGAAATTAAAAGCGCAATACAAGGAAATGATCCTCCATGCATACAAGTCGAGGAATAAAAATGGCAAAATGATGTTTGTGCTCTCAGCAGACAACTATTATGAGGCTCAAAAGCGAAATAAATATTTAAAAAGTATTACGGCATTGCATAAAAAACAAGTTGCGATTATAGCCTCAACTCAGAAAAAAGTAACTGAAGAGATTGCTGCGATTACCCTGGAAAAAGAACGTAAAAAAGCCCTACTTACAAAGAAGCGCATAGAACGCCAAGAAATTGAATCCGATAGAGAGAAGCAGCAATTAATTTTAAATCAGATCCAAAAGAAGGAGACTTCTTTAAGAGCGGATATTGCAGCAAACGAGCGAAAAAAACAAAAGCTTAAGGCTAAAATTGCTGAGGCTATTAAAAGGGAGTTAGCAGAAATAGAAAGAAAGCGAAAAGAAGCAGAGAGAAAACGTAGAGAGGCGAATCCAAATACAGAGGTTTCACCAAGTTTTACCGATGAATCTTCAGAAGGAAAAATAGTTAGTAAAAACTTCGAAAAGAATAAAGGCACGTTGCCATGGCCTGTTTCTTCAGGAGCGATAACTGAACGTTTCGGAAAAAACAAACACCCATCCTTGAATGGTGTTTATACAAACAATAATGGCATTGATTTATCTTGCCCTTCTAGTTCGGGAATCAGAGCTGTTTTTTCTGGGAAAGTAACCGCTGTCTTTCCAATCGCAGGCGCGGGAAAGGTGATTATTATCAAGCATGGAAATTATAGGACGGTTTACAGCAATTTAAAAGAATCCTTTGTTGCTATTGGCGATGAGGTTACCACTAAATCTGAAATAGGCGTTGTTCTATTGAATGAAAGCGAACTCGGTCTTTTACACTTTGAAATACATCATGTGAGCGGCATGACAACAAAAAGCCTTAATCCTTCTTTATGGCTGGATCATTAGTATTTAATTGAATGGTCATGGTTACCACCATTGCACACATTGCCCAAACCGGAACGGCCGCTTTATCTGTATCGAGATAGTTGTTTAAGAAGGCATGAATGAAGTATGACGCTAAGGAAACAATAATACCCATGATGAGTATTTTAACGTCATTGTTTTTTGGGTATCTATAGTAGAGGGTAATTGAAGAATAAAAAACGGCTGCAACAATAGCTAGAAAAAGCAGCATGCCAATTAAACCGGATTCAGAAAGGGCCCCAAGATATTCACTATGCGCATTTCCCATATCCCCAAAGTTGGTAGAAATAATGGTCAAATTCTCAGGGTCTTGAAACGCGGCGTATTCAAAGGCGTATGTGCCTGGTCCAAAACCAAGCCACGGTTTTTTCTTGAACATCTCAATAGCACAATCCCATCGGTTAATCCGTTCTAGGTTTGAGGCATCTGTCGTTACATTTGCAGCACTTTGTATTTTTTCATCAAATGCCTCTGTGGTGTGTTCATGAGTGTTTTTTGCGAGACTCATTTGCAGGTTGTCCCATTGGAAAAAAAGTGTGCCTAAAGCAATAAACCCTATTGAAACGAGCAGTTTTAAATTAACCTTAAAATAAACGATAGCACCAATTATTGCCGCACACAGAATACTTAACCAGGCAGCTCTTGTGTAGGAAAAAATCAAGCCTAAAATTAAAATGACATTGATTAATATTAGAATAGCTTTTGATAAAGCAGGACGGCCTTTTTGCCGGAGTAAAGCTAGGCTGAGAGGAAGGCATAACGCAATAATAGCACCATAAATCGTATGGTCTTTAAAGAATGGCCACATTACCCAGTGCCCCTCTTCTTCTCCAAATCCATACATCGAGTGATGCGCAATGGTGAAACAGACAACAAAACTACAAGCAACAATAAAGTACCATAAGAAGCGAACCCGATTCTCGTGCTTTTTAAAAAAGTAGGTTCCGAAAATTAGAACGGGCAGGATAAACCAGAGCTTGGACAACAGAAATTTAAAAGAAACGATTGGTGCAGAGCTTGTAATCGAGGTGATCAGCATCCAAATTAGATAGGCGCAAACAGTCACAATAATAGGGTGCCTCCATATCTTAGGATTCAAAAACGGTTTTCTAAGTTCCAGGAACAAAAACCAAAGCATAAAGCCAAATAACAGCGGCTCTGTGGGCAAGTACAACCCAAATCCATCCACGTATTCCTCTATATTAACTGACAATGGAGTTAAAAAGGCAATAAATAAAAAGAATTTTTCTGTTTGAAAAACAGATAAGTAAATAAAAAATAAACCTAATGGGAATAGACCAAGGTATTCAATACGAAACCAATTAAACAAAGTGAAAATGACCGTCAAAGCAACGAAGCCAAACGCCAATTTTATTTTATTGTTTAACGACATTTATGCCTCGCTCTTAAGTTCTCTGTAGCGTTCTAAAATCAAGAGGCAGAAGACGATAAAAATGAATGAACCGATGGCCGCAACAAGGGTTAAAATCAACCTTTTAGGTTGGTCTTTTTTATCTGCCACCTCGGCTTTTTGTACGATAAACTTATGACTGAAGTGTGTTGAGGCGTCTGACTCTGCTTGTTCGTAGGCTACTTTAAAATCCTCGAGTTTACTTATCTTTTCATTTCTCGAACGTTCGAGACCGTCAAACAATGAACCAAATTTTGAATTCACGTCTATTTTTTTTCTAAGCTCCTCTTTTTCACTATTACTTTTTGAGTCAACGAGTGCTTGAAAAAGGCGCGAACGCACATCGAGGGAAACAACACCTAGCTTTGCAAGCCGATCCATTTCTCCTAAAAGTTCTTGAATTTCTGTATCAAGTTGGTCTTTTTTTCGCTTTGTGATTTCAAAGGCTGGAAGCGTTCTCTCTTGAATCATTTCATTTTTAACGGTATCAATTAAGTTAACTACAGCATTAGCCATGTCTGAAGCTAGTTTAGGGTCTTCATCTAAAACATCAATTTTAATAGACCCGAATCTTGTTCGTTCAAAAGAGAAATGTCCTTCATAGGCCTTGTTGAGCTTGAACATTTTATTAGGGTCAGCAGAATCAATCTTGTAACGTTTAAGCAAGTCATATTTGGAAATCACATAATCACGTATTCGTGAAGATTGTAAGATTTGAACCAATTGCTCCGCTTGGTCTTCTTCCCCGAAATCCATTGACGAGGCTTTAACGTTTCTTGATTCATAAAAGGAAACTGAGCTTGATTTGGATGGGAAAACAATCGCAGTGGATAGAAACAATGGTGTAATAAGGAATGAAAGGCTATATGCGGCAATGCTTACAAGTAATGTAAAACCAATTACAATCTTGCGTCTTCTAAATAAAAAGGCCAATAATTTTTCTCGTTCTTCATTCAAATTTAACTCTTGATTTTCCATAGATTTCTTTTGCGATTACGAAAATAGAACATATAAACACAAGTAAAACTTATATTTTAAGAATTTATTTGATTTTGTCTGAAGAGAGAATTAGTTTCTTTATTGCTTGAAGGTCAATAAGAGACAACCCGAAAAGGAGAATACAACCAGCAACAATCTGCATCAGCATTAAATTTGCTGAATTTTCAAAAATCGAACTGACGATAAATAACCCAGCTGTTAACCCTCCCAGTTTAATAATACCAGTGGCTTTTTTTGGAATTTCAAATTTATACACACAATAGAAGAACTGTGCGATGGCTGTTACGCCCTGTGTAGCAAAAGTTGCAATCGCAGCGCCAAGTGCGCCATACTCTGGGATTAAAATGAGGTTTATTGTAATGTTTGCAAGAATACCGATTGCAGAAATACTATTTAATACTCTAAGATTACCATTAGCAGTCAACAACGTGCCGAATATAAAATTCATCCCAATAGGAAAGAACCCAAGCATCAAAAATTGAAATGGACCAATAGCATTTTGTATGTCATTATAAATCCACCCTAAAATAAGTGCGGCATTGAAAACAGTGACGAAAATAATAATTATGGCCCCGCCCAGAAGAAGGTTGGCGGACGCTTTCACAAGGTCTAAAACAAGGGTTAATGAAATTTTAAGCTGTCTTGAAAAGATTGGAAAAAGCAAACCTGCGAAAATCATCCCAAACATAAACAGGGCATCTAACAATCGAAATCCTTGGGCATAAACCCCGGCCTCATAAGCACCATTTGGATGAATTCTTTCGAGCATAACCCCATCAATTCTTGTATACAATAACATAAGCACAATCAATAATGCATAAGGCCAACTTTTTTTAATGAGTCCAATTCCAAATACGAGATCCCATTGCAGATAAGGCCTTTCAAGATGCTTAAGCAGTATAATTAAACCAATGAGAAGCGTGGTAGCATAACAAAATGTTTGAATCCAAATAAAGACTTCAATTTTAATAACCGATGGCTTGAATGACGAGAAGAGCCATATCCCTCCAACGATGATGAGAAGAAAGCGGTCTAATATAGATATAAACGCATCGGTTTTAAAAAAATGAAAACCAGCAAAATGACTTCGCAAGTACGCAATACTCAGCACCAAAAACTGGTTTAGAATTAGAAAACTTAACAAGTATAAGGGCCTTCCTGAATACCCTAAAAACAGCGCCAACCCGAAGGTGAAAATTGAATAAAAGGTAAATAAGACTAATCGAAACGAAAAAACTTTTCCGAAATATTTTTTAATCTTTTCTGGATCCTGTGCTAGGTTTTTTGTGGTGAAATTATTTATCCCTAAATCAAGAAGTGTGTTAAAAAGAACAGACAGGTTGAGTAACGAAAAGTAAAGGCCATAATTTTCAGGACCTACCCTGTTTTGAACTGTGGCGTCAATTCCAAACAGCGCAATAGGCTTGATAAGAAGATTCAGGAGAATCATCAAAATCAAATTGGAAAAAAAGATTCTTTGCATATTATTGCTTGATCAGTAGCTTAAAACCGATACCATGTACATTCATGATTTCAATATTAGCATCTTCCTTTAGCAATTTACGTAATTTGGCGATGTAGACATCCATACTTCTCCCATTAAAATAATTATCATCGCCCCAAACAGCTCGTAAAGCGGCTTGTCTATCTAGAAGTTCATTTTGATTTTTTACAAGCAACCTGAGCAGTAGGTTTTCTTTGGTAGTAAGTTTTTTAGGACCCTCTGAAAGGTGAAGGATTCTGAGTTCAGGTTCATATGCGATTGCACCGACCTTTATTTTTTGCCCAACATTTTTTTCTTTCGTTTGTGTTCTATTCAAAATGGCCTTCATTCGAGCCAGCAACTCTTCCATTGAGAAAGGCTTTGTTAAATAGTCGTCAGCACCGATCTCAAAGCCTTTAAGCTTATCATCGCTCATTGCTTTTGCTGTTAGGAAAAGAATAGGAATCTTTTTATCTAATTCTCGCACTTCTTTAGCCAAAGTAAACCCGTCCATTTCTGGCATCATGACATCTAAAATCATAAATTCAAAGTTGTTTTTTGGATCGTTGAACAAGTGATAGGCTTGCTTTCCGTTTTTTGCCAGCACAACATCAAAACCTTTGTTTTTTAAATAGGTCCACAGTAATTGACCAAGATTATCATCATCTTCAGCTAGTAGTATTTTTATTTTCGCGTCTTTCATCTGTTAATTTTAATCTCAAAAGTCGTACCCTTTCCAAAGGTGCTCTTTACATCGAGGCGCCAGCCATAACCATCGCAGACTTTTTTTACATAATTTAAACCTAAACCAAAGCCTTTAACATCATGAATGTTTCCCGTAGGCACACGGTATAAATTGTCAAATATTTTAGGAAGGTGTTCTTTGTTTATTCCGATACCCTTATCTGAGAACGTGAGAACGATATCCTCCCTATTTTGTTTTATATCTAGTTTTATTTCTGCGGGTTCTGGACTGTATTTAATAGCATTATCCAAGAGGTTTGCCACAACACTTCTAATGTGGGATTCTTTAGCTTGAATTTGGATGGCGCTATCATTGTAGGTAAAAGCAATATTATATTTTTCAGCGACCACTCTAAATTTTGCATTACTCACAATCTTTTCACAAAGCGGTATAATGGAAATTGTACCCCCTTCCCATATTTGATCCTTCCGGTCAAGTAAGGAGTTTTGGAGAATGTTTTCTACTAAGTTTTCAAGTCTTTTATTCTCTTGATGTATCATGTTGAGGTAGGGTTCGATTTGAGCGGCTTTCTCAACGCCGACAACATCAGGGTCTTTCAATGCCTCACAAGCAAGAGCTATTGTGGATATTGGCGTTTTAAATTCATGTGTCATATTTGAAACAAGACCGGCTTTTAGTTCTGACAACTTTTTCTGTTCAACGATGGTTTTAATCATAAAAACGAGAGCAGCCAATACAATACACACAACTAAAACAGAAACAATAATAGCTCCTTTCATTTCATTTAGTAAAAATTGATTTTGTTTTGGAAAGTTAAGTTGTAGGTATAAGGACTGATTTATTGGGTTACTTGGAAAAAGTTTTACCTTTTCAAAGGTTTTGTTGGTTTTGGTTTCTTTATATTTATTCGAGGCCTCTTGAAATGGTACAGGGTTGTTGTTTGCATCGAAGATGCAAAAAGTAAAGGTTTTTGGAAGCCTTTCTTTCTTGATTTCAAAAGAAATAATAGAGTCTAAAAAAATAGCGTCAATTCTTTCTTGAGGGCTTTTTAATACATTGTCTTTAAACGCTTCAAGCATCATGTCGTTTATGTATTTCGCTTTTTTAAAGATTTGTTGTACCGCCTGTTGGTTTAGTTGAAGAGACAAACTTGAAGAGTCCCGTCCAGGAATCATTCCCGACCCAGAACTAAAAACATCTTTTATTTCTTGATAATTTTTAGCTAAAACTTTTTGCTCGGTTGTTAAACCTGTAAGTGAGTCATATGCTTGGCCCCGAATGACTAAATATTTTTCTTTTTTTCCATTACTCAAGATGAGAGTATCACTAACACTTACAGAGGCATTAGAGGAGGTTAAAGATTGAAATTCAGATTTTAAAATATCCTGATATTGCAAACTGAAATCTTGATTGATGATTTGCATGTACCGCCTGTAGTCTTCTGCTTTTTCGTGCTTGTATGCAATTTGATTTTGGAAGGCAATAATTTCAGACGAGAGTTCTTTTTTCTTTTGGTAATATTTACTGTAAAGTTGAAAGGATTGAACAATTAACAGACTCAGCATTGATAATGCAAGCAGAATAACCGCAAGATTGATTTGTTTTGTTCTCATCAGACGCAACGAATCTAAATAAAATCAAGTCATTGCAAAAGAAAAGTTAACCATTTTTAACATGCTAAAGAACGCCTCAATCTGCTTTATATATCAAGAGGCGTTTCTTTATGAGGTCAATTGATTAATTTTGTTGACTATAATTACCAATTATGATTGAAATTCAGCGCATCAGAGAGCGTAAAGAGGAAGTTCTTGAAGGCCTTCTAAAAAGAAACATTGATGCGACAAAAGAGGTCACACAGATTTTGACGCTTGACCAAGAGTGGAGGTCTCAAAAGACAGCGCTTCAAAATCTAGAAGCAGAACTCAATACGATATCTAAAAAAATAGGACAGTTATTTAGCAAAGGAAAGCAAGCGGAAGCCCAGGAGCTTAAAACTAAAACAGCGGAACTCAAAACCTCGGTTCAGGCGGTAAAAAAAATCGAAGAAGAATTGGAAAACAACATACAGTCTTTGCTGTTTTCACTTCCTAATGTTTGCACGACAGAGGTTCCTAAGGGTAAAGATGAATCGGCAAATGAGATCATAGAGGAAAAAGGGACGAGTCCATCAAAGGAGGCTGCCGCAATTCCACATTGGGATTTGGCAAAGACATACGGATTAATAGATTTTGAGCTTGGCGTTAAAGTAACTGGAGCAGGTTTTCCGTTTTATCGGGGTCAGGGCGCAAGGCTCCAGAGAGCCTTGGTTTCTTACTTCTTAGACGAAGCCGTAAATGCTGGGTATGAGGAATATGTCTCTCCATTAATGGTCAACGAAGAAAGTGGCAAGGGAACAGGTCAACTTCCAGATAAAGAAGGTCAAATGTACTATATGCCCGCTGACGATCTTTACATGATTCCAACAGCCGAGGTACCTTTAACAAATATATATCGAGGTGTACTGTTGCCAGATGCTAATTTTTCAATTAAACTTACTGGTCATACGCCTTGTTTTCGAAGAGAAGCAGGTTCTTATGGTAAAGACGTACGTGGATTAAACAGATTGCATCAATTTGAAAAAGTTGAGATTGTAAGAATTGAAACGCCCGAAAATGCTGAAACGGCGCTTCAGGAAATGCTCAGCCATGTGAAGCACCTTCTAGAATCTTTAGGTTTACAGTATCGAGTATTGAGACTTTGTGGTGGAGATACCGGTTTTGCCGCTGCCATAACTTATGACTTTGAGGTTTATTCCGCAGCCCAAGAAAAATGGTTAGAGGTAAGTTCTGTATCACGTTTCGATACCTTTCAGTCAAATCGACTAAAGTTGCGTTATAAAGACGAAAATAAAAAATCAAGGTTATGTCACACGCTAAATGGTTCGGCTTTGGCACTTCCGAGAATAATGGCAGCGCTTCTTGAAAACAATCAAGGTCCAAACGGGATTAGCATCCCTGAGTGTCTTACGCGTTACACAGGGTTCAAAACGATCACGAATAACACCTAATTTATCTATGAACAAAGTGCTTTTTTTATTGGTCCTTGTCACTTTTTCTTGTTCTGATTTAGAAAAAGAAGCACACCTTGGTACAATTAAAACACTTGAATCTGCACTTTTAACGACCAGGGAAACATTTGAAACTATCAAGGTTGATTCATTGTTTGAAATGCAACAACGCACGAGTGATTTAGAAAGAAGTCTAAAACAAAATTACCATTCTGATACTGTGAATTTAGCTTTCGGTCGAAGGGTGGATAATTATAAAAGAATGAGAAGAATGCTAGTTCCTTTAGGAAACGTGGGCACCAAATTGAGTAATGCTATTACAGAGGAGGCTACGCAGCTCCAGCTCTTGTTTCAGGATGTAGAGAATGGCTTTGGTGCACGAGATAAGTATGATGAATATATTTTACTTGAAACTAAAAAGTGTGGTCAAATAAAATTACTTCTGGAGGATTATCAAAAAACAAAAACGGAGGCTTTTGATATATATAATAACGAGCATAAGTTTCTCGTTTCTTTTGTCGAACAAATCATGTCAATAGAGTGAGGCTTCATTTCATTATCGTTTTTTTACTTGTTCTTGGGCCATGTTTTGCACAGGTTGATTCAGATATTAAACTCGCTGAACATTATTACGCTCAGGGGGAGTTCGAGAAGGCGAGAGCATATTATGAGTCGCTTTACAATGCAAACCCTAGTAAGATTTATTTGAGTAGATTGGTGAATTGTCTAGAAGCAGAAGGGGATGAAAAACAAGCGGAAAGAGTACTAAAAAAAGCATCATCTAAGTCCCCATCCGACTTAGATCTAAAACTTTTATTAGCCACCTTCTACGAAAAGCACAAGCTAGAAGGGAAAGCAAAGAAGATATATGACAATTTGCTCTCGGATTATATAGTGAACACCTCTAAAGCAATAGCTCTCTTTAATGCATTTCTTGCCCAATCGAAAACAGATTATGCGGAGCGTGTACTTGAAATAGCAAAAAAGAAGTTTAAAAATTACCCCTTCAATTTTCAGGAGGCAGATTTGTTTGCGCAAACCAATCGAAACCCTGAAATGATAACTGCTTATTTAAGCCTTTTAGAAAAACATCAGTACTATGACAAAGCAGTTAAAAAGGCTCTTTTACGTAGGTTAGACCTTAGCACAGAACAAACTTCTGATTTCAAACGGTTAAAGCAATCTTTATTCGTTAGGGCGCAAAAGGCAAGTGCAGATGTAGTTTTCGCTGAGCTTTTGATTTGGATGTACATGCAGGTAGATAATTTTGCAGGCGTTTATGCTCAAGTTGTATCTGTAGACATCAGGTCAAAAGCAAACGGTATGCGCTTATACTCGTTTGCGATTACTTGTACAGAAAACAAAGACTACTCCACTGCTTTGCGGGCATTTCAGGAAACGAGAGATATGACATCAGATCAAGACCTTAAATTTCGGTGCTTAAAAGGTATTCTGCATGTAGGTTATATACAAATCACGGCTTTAAAAAAGTATACTGATGATGAGCTTGATGCAGTATTAGAAAATTATAAGTTGGCATTAGAATCAACGGGTCGCATTACTTCTCGTACAGTACAAGTTCTGAAAGAATATGCAGAGCTTCTCGCTTTTTATGCAGCTGAAAAAGACCTTGCGTTATCCCTGATAAACGAAGCCATTTCTTCCCCTTCATTGACAGCGATAATGAAATCTGAACTAAAAATGCTTCAAGCGGATATCGAATTGCTTAAAGGGAACGTTTGGGAAGCCTCACTTCTGTACATGCAAATAAGTGAGGACTTTAATTTCGAAACAATAGGAAATCGGGCGAAATTTAAAAGTGCACGTATCTTTTATTACGAAGGGGAGTTTGATTTCGCCCAGTCGCAGTTAGATGTATTAAAGCAATCCACTTCAAAACTGTTGGCTAATGATGCTTTGGATTTATCAATTATGATCACCGATAATTATGGCCTTGATTCTAATTACATAGCTATGGCATGGTTTTCAAAGGCGGACTTATTTATAGAGCAGCTTCAGTTTTCAAAAGCTTTCGAATTATTTGATAGTATTCGTGAGAATTATCCTTTTCACTCCTTAGCAGATGAAATTCTTTTTAAACGGGCCCGCGCAATGGAGCTTCAGGGGGATTGGAGTTTGGCGTTAGGCTATTACGATGACATTATTAAGTTTCACGGCGACGACATTCTTGCGGACAACGCCATATTTAAATCTGCGGAATTATTTGAAGCAAAACTCAATGATAAAGAGGCTGCGCTAGTCCGTTACAAACAACTTCTTTTAAAGCACCCAGGAAGTTTGTATGCACATGAAACTAGAAAACGCATAAGATTACTTAGGGGTGAAAAACTGGAAAAAGAAGAGGCGTTTTAGTCCTTATTTTGGCATATCTCGGGTGAAAGAAGGAATACCAGTAATATCCATTCCTGTAATTAACAAGTGAATATCGTGCGTCCCTTCGTAAGTAACCACAGATTCTAGATTAGCCATATGTCTCATCATAGAATACTCGCTCGTTATACCCATTCCCCCGTGAATCTGTCTTGCTTCTCTTGCGATATTCAATGCGATTTCGACATTGTTTCTTTTTGCCATTGAAATTTGACTTGAGGTGGCTTTTCCTTCATTTCTAAGCTGCCCTAAACGGAAGGTAAGTAATTGTGCTTTTGTGATTTCCGTAATCATTTCCGCAAGCTTTTTTTGAATCAATTGAAAACTACCAATAGGCACGTCGAATTGGGTTCTTTCCTTTGAATACCTCAAGGCTTGATCATAACAGTCCATTGCTGCGCCAAGCGCACCCCAAGCAATACCATATCGTGCTGAATCTAGACAACTTAAAGGCGCTCCTAAACCAGAACGACCAGGTAGAATATTTGTCTTAGGAATACGAACGTTATCAAAAATAAGTTCTCCGGTAGAAGAGGCTCGAAGAGAAAGTTTTCCGTGCATTTCAGGAGTCGTAAACCCTTCCATCCCTCTTTCAACAATAACACCATGGATTCTTCCCGCTTCGCTTTTTGCCCAAACAACAGCGACATCAGCAAAAGGTGAATTAGATATCCACATTTTAGCACCATTCAAAATAATATCGTCACCATCCTCTTTGAAGTTTGTAGTCATTCCGCCGGGGTTGGAACCATGATCAGGCTCTGTTAAACCAAAACAGCCCAGCATTTCGCCAGAAGCCAATTTTGGAAGGAACTTGTTTTTGTGCTCCTCGCTGCCGTACTTCCAAATAGGATACATAACAAGTGAAGACTGAACAGAGGCAGTTGAACGTAAGCCAGAGTCACAACGCTCTAGTTCCTGCATAATAATGCCGTATGAAATTTGATCTAGACCCGGACCGCCATACTCTTCAGGTATGTATGGGCCAAAAGCACCAATCTCCCCAAGCCCGGGAACCAGATGCTTCGGAAACACGGCTTTTTCATAACAATCATCGATTATTGGAGAAACTTCTTTTTTAACCCAAGCACGAGCTGCATCGCGCACGAGCTTGTGCTCATCGGTATAGAGTTCATCTAAATCATAATAATCTGGGTGTACATACTGATCCGTTTTCATGTCTTTATGTTTTTTAACAGTGCAAAATTAACAATTATCTAAGGGCTTTCTTCTTATTTTCTATTTAATTTTGGAGCCAACACATGCACTATTTTCAACCTTTCTTTTTAGCACTTGAGCTCTTTCCAAGAGAAGTTGTTGTCAAAAACACCTTGCTGGCACTTGTTTTAGTTTGTTTTGGTTTTGTAGGCCTTTCAAGATTAAGTTGTCCAAATTTATTTTCAATTGTTTATCGTAATTACTTTTCAAACAAGGTTTATGATTCCACTTTAAACGATTCAGAAAAAATATCTCCCTTTGCTAACGCGTTACTTGTTATGAATTTAATCATAACTCTAAACGTTTGTTTAGTGTCTTTGGTTCATTCTACTTTAGAAGCCGAAATGTTAATGCGCATTACATTCGGTATATCTGTGATGTATTTGCTTTTTTCTTTTGTTAGCCCAAAATTAGTTGCCGTTCTTTTTGATGATAAACTCTTTGGTAAAACACTTGGAATGTATACGCAACAGGTATTTAATTTATCAGGCTTATTGTTACTTATTTTGGCATTATTGGCCTTATTGAATGATGCCTACAAAGAGCTTATACAATTCTTCGTTTACTTTGTGATTTTTTCATTGCCTTTCGTGAAGTCAATTAAGGGCATTCGGTATGCTAAAGTAAATAATTACAGGTGGTTATATATAATTTTGTATCTTTGCACTCTCGAAATAATGCCTGTGCTTTTGTTAGGTCGTTATTTCGTTGGTAAAATATGATTATTTAACCCCCGAATAAAATATCCGTTTTGGCCATAAAAACAATCCTTGTCTCACAACCAAAGCCAGAGAATGATCGCTCACCATATTTTGATATGGCTGAGAAACACGGTCTCAAAATTGATTTCCGCCCTTTTATTAAGGTAGAAGGTGTTAATGCGGGAGAATTTAGAAACCAGCGCATCAATCTAGCAGACTACTCGGCTGTATTATTAACTTCAAAAGTTGCGGCAGATCATTTTTTCCGAATTGCTGAGGAAACACGATTTGAAGTTCCCGATAGTATGAAGTACTTCTGCATTTCTGAAGCTGTGGCGCTTTATCTTCAAAAATACGTTGCATACCGAAAAAGGAAAATATTTTTTGGAAAGCAAAGGATTCATGACTTAATAGATGTTTTGAAAAAACACAAGTCGGAGAAAATACTTTTGCCCTGTACAGATATTCTTAGGGATGTTATCCCAAATACCCTAACAGAAAACAATATTAAGTTTAATAAAGCAGTACTGTATAGAACGGTTGCTGCAGATTTATCTGACCTTGAAAATGTTTTCTATGATATTCTAGTGTTTTTCAGCCCGGGAGGAATAGAATCGCTATTTAAAAACTTCCCCGACTTTAAGCAGAACAAAACCCTCATTGCTGCATTTGGCGCGACAACTGCTACTGCCGCAATAAAGAATGGTCTTGAGCCTAATATTCGCGCACCACATCCAAAGGCGCCTTCCATGGTTGGTGCAATTGAGCATTTTATAAAGAGTATCGAAAAGTAATCGATTCTATAAGAGCTCTTCAAGTTTTCAGTCTAAAGATTTATCAAGTTTAAAAAACGATCTTGTTTTATTGAAAACCCTTATTTAGTTATAAGCTTTTAGGTTACTACGAGGCAAAAGTCACAAAAAGGCATAATATATCTGCGTTCAGAATAGAGCGTAAACATTTCGTATTTCCATATTAAAGTCTTAAGTTTACATCACTAAAAAAAATCAAAAACATGAAAAAACTTTTACTTTCAGCATTGGTTTGTTCGGCTATGTTTGCCAACAATACTTATGCGCAACTTGCTGACGGAAGCGTTGCTCCAGACTTTACCGTTCAAGACATTAATGGAGAGACACACAACCTTTATTCTTATTTAGATGCGGGTTATTCAGTCGTAATGGACGTAAGTGCTACATGGTGTGGACCATGTTGGGGTTACCACCAAACAATGGCACTAGAAGACTTATACGTAAATCATGGTCCAGCAGGATATCCAGGTGTTTCTGCAAACACGACTGATGACGTTATGGTTTTATGGGTTGAAGGTGACCAAAGTACGACACAGGCCGACCTAGAGGGTACAGGAACAAACACACAGGGTAACTGGTTAGCAAACACTGCTTTTCCTATTATCGATGATGCTTCTTTAAATGGCCCTTATGCAATTGCATTTTTCCCAACGATTTACACAATCTGTCCTAACCGAAGCATAACAGTTTCAGGTCAAATTGATGCAAACGCGCACTATGCTGGTATCGGAAACTGTCCACAGCAAGCGGAAGGTACTGACGCAGGAATCATCGGGTACAATGGTGATGTTGGTCTTTGTGGCGCTGGAGATGTTCCAGTAACTGTAGATATTCAGAACATGGGTACAGACGCGTTAACGTCTGCTGAAGTTCTAATTTATGACGGTGCTTCGTTATTATCAACAACACCGTGGTCAGGTAACCTAGAAACTTGGGGTTCTGAAACTGTTGATTGTGGTATTGTTTCTGTTACAGGCGCAACTACACTTGATATTGTTGTAGCTGCATCAAATGACGGTGTTGCATCAAATGATGAAACTCAGAAAGTAATTAGTGTTGCTCCACTTTCTAGCTTAGAGGTGACGGTGAATGTATTTACTGACTTCTATGCAGTTGAAACTTCTTGGGCAATTAAAAACTCATCGGGTGCTACTGTAGCATCTGCAGGTCCATACACGGAAGGAACTGAGGACAACTTTGGTGGCGGTGGTCCAGACGCGAACACGACAATGACGCATCAAGTTTCTTTACCAGCAGGTGAAGATTGTTACTCTTTTGAATTGTATGATTCATATGGTGACGGTATGCAATATGGAGACGCTACAAGTCCAAATGGTGAATTTGGATTTGAAATCGTATCTAACGGCGTAACGATTACAAGTGTTTCTGTTGGAGACTTTGGTGAGGCTTCTTCTTCTGATGCTGTATTGAGAACAGATGCAAGTTCAGGTATAGCTGACTTAGATGTTGCAAACATCAACGTTTACCCTAACCCAGCTACAGATTTAGTTAACATCTCAATGGAGAATATCTCTGCTGATGCGATGGTTTCTATTATGGATCTTCAAGGTAGAGTTCTTGCGACACAAGTTGCTTCGAGCAATAGTGGAACGCAAATCATTACTTTCGCTACTGAAGGTTTTGCAAAAGGAACATATGTTGTTAATGTTAATGTTAACGGAATGACATCAAATACAAACGTTGTAATCAAGTAATTACAACCGGATAAAGATTAGGGCGCTTCGGCGCCCTTTTTTTATGCCCCATTTTTTTTAATTGCTTTTGTTACATTTTGTTAATTAGGACAATTCTATTGTCCTATACGCCTCAAAGCCCTATATTGCGAAAAATTTTAAAAACATTAAATCACAAAAATGCGAAACAACCAGATCTTTTTAATGGCCATTTTTCTTTTGGTCGCACAATTCACTTTTGCGCAAACCAAAGAAGAAATTATTGCGAATTATATTGAGAATACGGGTGGAGCCGAAGCATGGAATAATCTTAAAGGACTCAAAATGACGGCAAAAGTAAGTCAAGGAGGAATGGAAATCCCTATAGAGATGGTTCAGTTAAAAGACGGTAGACAAATGACTGTTGTGAGTTTTCAAGGCAAAGAGATTAAGCAAGGTGTTTTTGATGGAACGCGATTGTGGTCACATAACTTTATGACAATGGAGGCAGAAGAAAGCGATGCAGAGGCAACGGCTAACTTTAAGTTAGAGGCAAATGACTTTCCAAATCCATTTTTAGACTACGAAAAGAAAGGATATACAGTGGAGTTGATTGGAAAAGAAACCATTCAAGGTGCTGAAACATTTAAAATCAAATTGGTTCAAGAACCGAAAATGGTTGATGGACAAAAAGAAGAATCTGTTTCTTACTACTTTTTTGATACGGAAAATTTTGTACCCATTGCGATGCAGAGTGAAATTCAGTCTGGTCCAGGAAAAGGTATAATTTCAGAAGTTTCTTTTAGTGATTATCAAGAGGTTGAAGGGCTCTATTTCCCATTTTCAATGTCTCAAGGTGAAAAAGACAAACCAGGTCAACCGATTACTTTTACTAAAATTGAGGTAAACCCTGAGTTTGTGGATGCGGATTTTGCGTTTCCAGCGAAAAAATAACTTACCGAACTTATATTAAATCTATCTGATGAAAAAACTTAGTTGTTTGGCTATGTGGTTGTTTACAGTCACAAGTCTATCTACGCATGCGCAAGACAATGATGTTGTTGATGGCGCCTCAATTTTTGGTGATATGTCAGCAAGACAAATTGGCCCAGCTTTAATGAGTGGACGTGTAAATGACCTTGAAATTCACCCAAATAATCACAAAATAATTTATCTCGGTGCAGGTGGTGGTGGCGTTTGGAAATCGAATGATGCAGGGGCCACATTCAACCCTATTTTTGATGACAATATACAATCGATTGGGACCATTACTCTAGATCCGAATGACCCTGACAAAACGATTTACGTCGGAACCGGTGAAACATGGACAAGAAATAGCGTCTCCTATGGAAATGGTTTATATAAATCTACGGATGGCGGTTCAAATTGGAATAAGATTGGCTTAGAAAACTCAGAACGTATCGCCAGTATTCTTGTAAATCCTAAAAACTCAAATGAGATTTATGTTGCGGCGATGGGGGCTTTATGGGGAGACAACGAAGAAAGAGGCGTTTTCAAATCAATAGATGGAGGGCAGACTTGGGAAAAGATTTTATATATAAATCAAAGAACGGGCTGTGCGGATCTCCTAATGGACCCAAGAAACCCAGGAGTGCTTTATGCTTCGATGTGGGAGTTTAGAAGAACGGGATGGTCTTTTGACTCGGGAGGTGAAAATAGTGCGCTTTATAAATCAATAGATGCGGGTAAAACATGGAATAAAATTCATAATGGGTTTCCAGAAGGAAAGCTTGGCCGAATGGGAATTGCCATTGCACCGAGTAACCCAGAAATCGTCTACACCGTTATTGAGGCAGAACAAAACAAAGACAAAGGTTTATATCGGAGTATAGACCAAGGAGCGACTTGGGAGCAAATGAATAATGACTTTGGTATTACAGTAAGACCATTTTATTTTTCCAGAATTGTTGTAGACCCAAAAAATGAAAACGTTATCTATAAAGGAGGGCTGAGTGGTTCTGTTTCTAAAGATGGAGGAAAAACATTTAAGAACCTGGGTAATATGCACAGTGATATTCATGATTTTGCATTTTCAAGCGTACATTCTGATTTTATGTTCTTTGCAACTGATGGAGGTGTTTACCGCAGTTGGAATGGCGGAACGACCTGTGAGATTGTAGAAAACCTTCCGCTTTCTCAGTTTTATCATATTAGTGTAGACAACGCGACGCCTTATAATATTTATGGGGGTCTTCAAGATAATGGCTCTTGGTACGGACCTTCTGCATCACCAGGAGGGATACAGGCGCGTGATTGGAATTCTGTAGGACAGGGTGATGGTTTTAGGGTTGTAAAGCACCCAACTAAGAATATTGTCTACTCAGAAATGCAAGGCGCAGAAAATGTATGGCGAATTGATCAAGATAATGAACTCATAAAAACAATTCAACCACTTCCTGTAGACGGCCACGATAAACTGCGTTTTAACTGGAATGCGCCAATGGCAGTAAGTAATACTGTTCCTGATAGAATTTATATGGGAAGCCAATTCTTACATAAATCTGATGATATGGGTGCGTCATGGCGTATCATATCGCCAGACCTGACGACGAACGACCCTGCAAAACAAGACCAGGATAATTCAGGCGGATTGTCCAAGGATAACTCAGGAGCAGAAAACCATACTACGATATTTACCATTGCAGAATCTGATCTTGATGAGAACATTATTTGGGTTGGAACAGATGATGGAAACGTCCAGGTTACTCAAGATGCTGGAAAAACATGGACCAATACGGTAGCGAATATACCTGGTTTACCGGCAAATACATGGTGCTACCATATTGAATTAAGCACACTGGACAAGGGAACGGCCTATGCAGTGTTTGATGGCCACACTTCGAATGACAAAACACCTTATGCCTTCAAGACAACGGATTTTGGTAAAACATGGAAGAGTATTATATCGGGGGGAGTCGAAGGTGTTGTGCGAAATATTCAAGTGGACTATGTCAATCCGGACGTATTATTCTTAGGAACGGAGCTTGGATTATATATAACCATGGACGGCGGCGCTCAATGGTATAAATACACCAATAATATGCCTGCTGTTGCGGTTCATTTTATTGCTTTACAGAAAGCAACAAATGATTTAGTTATGGGTACCCATGGACGTGGTATTATCATTATTGATGATATTTCTCCGCTTCGAGAATTATCCGCTGATAACATACAGAAGAAGCTCCACTTTTTTGATGCTAAGCCAACAGTTATTGATGAAAGCGCAAGTTTTTCGGGCTCCTTTGGTGCAGAAACGCAATTTGTAGGTTATAACGAAACGACAGCTGCACAAATTAAATACCACCTCAAAAAGCGTCACACTTTTGGAAAAATGAGCATGCTTATATTGAACGATAAAGGAGATACCATATCCGAATTGGGCCCAGGAAAAAGCAAGGGAATCAATATAGTGAACTGGAATTATAGGATGAAGCAACCCAAAGTGGCCAAGGGAAAAACTTTTTCTTTTGGAGGTTTTACCACACCGGTCTTACCTGCAGGTATGTACACTGTTCGTATCACAAAAGGTAAAGATGTTTTTGAGGAAAAAATAGAGTTAATTCATGATCCTAAAAGTACAATATCTCTAAACGAACGTGAGAGTAAAAAAGAGACGGTAATGGGTATTTATAATATGATTGAAGCATTAGCTTATGATGTTTACTGTGTAGATTCTTATTTGGAATATGCTAAAAATGAAAAGCGTAAAAAGTTGAAATCAAAGATGAATACACTCAAAGAAAGTATGGTGATTACATCAGGAGATAATTATGTAGGAGCCTCTGAACCGCAACTTAGAGAAAAAATGACGAACCTTTTTCAGCGTATTGAAAATAATCCCGGAGCGCCTATGGCAAATGAGCTCGAAAACTTGAATCAAATTCAGAAGCGCTACGCGGCAAGTAAGAGAGTATTGTCTGGCTTAGAGAATAAGTATAAATTGCTTAAAAAAGTAAACCTTAAAACAAAAGAAGAATACCTAAAAGAGTAACAGGAAAATCATAATAATGGTTTTCCGCTCTATTTTTGCCGTATCCATAATGACAATTGAATTCATCGAAAAAGAATCGGCTTTGGAGACGGGTCTTTATGTGCATTTTAATATTCAACAGGAATCATTTCGTTCCATCTGAAATCAATTATACTACCTCTAATGGATTCATACTTTCCTTCAATAGCATGTTCATAACCGGACCCCAGATCATTTATTCTAAGGCCGACTGCGTATGCTTCATCTTCAGCTGAGAATTCATCGAAGAGTTCGTAATCACGATTTTCGTGGGTAAACCTAACGTAATTTAAATCTAAACCCGCATTATCTTTTCCTCCACCTCTGAAATAGTATGAATAAATAAATATAGGCGATTCGTCTTTAAGGGCATCTTTGACGACAATTAGGTTTTCTTTTGCCGCTCCGTTTTTAAAAATAAGAATATTCGAAACCGTATCAAGTGACAAGGAGATGGTTTTATTGGCAATGGATTGAAATGAAAATATATTGATTTCATTAGTCGTTTGCGCACAAAAAGATTGACAGTAAATGTGAAGAAGTAAAAGGTAAATTATTTTCATATTCTACATGGAAGAACGAGGAAATAAACGAAATATATTTATTTCTGAGTTCAATAATTAAATATGGTAAAAGGATTCAGCAGATTACTGTGAATTCAAATTGTTCAAGAAGATTTTGTACCTGCTTTAGCAGAACTCTTTATAAGCAGCAGCCAAGTTATTGGCAATCATTTCTGCTGATCCACCTTCAATATGGTGACGCTCTAAGAAGTGCACCAATTTGCCATCTTTAAACAAGGCAACAGAAGGAGAAGAAGGAGGGTAAGGAAGAAAATATTTTCTCGCCTGCGCGACAGCATCTCCATCCACACCTGCGAATACAGTCGCTAAAGTGTCAGGAGCATGCTCACCTGTCACAGATAGCTTTACACCCGGGCGCATATTTCCTGCCGCACAACCACAAACTGAGTTTACAACAACAAGAAGGGTGCCTTCGTTATTTTGAATTACGTCATCAACAGCATCAGCGTTTAATAATTCGTTAAACCCTACAGATGTAAGATCTTCTTTCATTGGCTTTACCATTTCCGGTGGGTACATTTTTTGTCTTTTTAAAGTGTGGTACAAATTTAAGGAATTGACACTAAACTTCTACATTTCAAGTCTAAGTATTTTAGGCTACACGAACAGAAACAATCATTTCGAATTTGGCAACAACCTCATTTTGATCATTTTTAGCGAGCACCTCAATGGTTTCGTTGACTCTTGATTTTTCTGCAATACTTTTATCGATAGCGGCTTTTACCAGAGGACCTTGGTTGCTTTCAAATATAATATCGCTTTCCGCTCTTTTGATGAATTCTGCATTCATGCCCTTAAAAGCAAATGAGATTTCTCTACCAATCATTTTAGAAAAGTAGAAAACTTGAATGCCTCCAGCAATATCGGCCCCTACTGCAAGGGCTCCAAAATACATTGAGTTTAGATGGTTTTTAGTACGCCTTCTGAGCTTGATCTTGACCCGAACAGATTGCGCATCAATAGAAAGAAGTTTAGGGTTTGTATAACCAATTAAAGGAATTTTGACATGTCCCAATAGGAACATCAACCACCTCATTTTTCGAATAGACACGTCCATATTAATTTCCGATTAATTTTTTGATTTCATTCAGTTTGAGTAGCGCATCCATTGGGGTTAAGCCATTGATATCTACATTTTTTAACTCTTCATGAATTTGCTCTAAAACAGGATCGTTGAGTTGAAAAAAACTGAGTTGCATGGAATCATTTAAAGCCTCTTTAATTTCTTTTGAGTTTTTCCTACTACCATCAGAGTGTCTGGATTCAAGGTCTTTTAGCATTTGCTCAGATCTTTTCAGGACACTAGAAGGCATACCTGCCATTTTTGCGACATGTATACCAAAGGAATGCTCACTGCCTCCTGGTGTGAGTTTACGAATGAAGAGAATTTTTTTCCCAACCTCTTTCACAGCGACATTGAAATTTTTAATGCGCTTGAATTTGTGCGTCATTTCATTAAGCTCGTGGTAGTGCGTCGCGAACAAGGTTTTACACTTCGCTTTTTTTGATTCATGCAGATATTCCGCGATTGCCCATGCAATTGAAATCCCATCATACGTGCTTGTACCTCTTCCGATCTCATCTAAAAGAATCAAACTTCTTGGAGACAAGTTGTTTAGAATACTCGCTGTTTCATTCATTTCTACCATAAATGTTGATTCTCCGGAAGAAATATTATCGGAGGCCCCCACTCTTGTAAAGACTTTATCTACCACACCAATTTCTGCTTTTTCAGCTGGCACAAAGCAGCCCATTTGTGCCATCAAAACAATAAGTGCTGTTTGTCGCAATAGGGCACTTTTCCCACTCATATTAGGACCCGTAATCATCATGATTTGCTGTGATTCAGGATCCAACACCAAATCATTGGAGACATATGGCTCCCCCAAAGGCATCGATTGCTCAATAACAGGATGTCTTCCTTTTGTGATTTTCAATGCTTTACCTTCATTGATTTCAGGCTTACAGTAATGGTGCTTTTCAGCGACCATAGCAAATGAAAGTAAACAGTCAATGCGTCCAATGATTTGAGCATTCATTTGGATAGGATTGATATAGGAAGCCATCTCAAGAATGAGCTCTTGAAAAAGGCGTTGCTCAAGTGCAAGAATTTTTTCTTCTGCGCCTAATATTTTATGCTCATACACCTTGAGCTCTTCTGTGATATATCGTTCTGCATTAACGAGTGTTTGTTTTCTAATCCATTCCTCAGGAACCTTGTCTTTGTGTGCATTTCGAACTTCGATATAGTATCCAAAAACATTATTGAATGCAATTTTAAGACTAGGAATACCGGTACGTTCCGATTCTCTTTTTTGCATTTCGGCGAGAAAATCTTTTCCATGGTAGGCAATTTCTCTTAAGTCATCGAGCTCTTTGTTCCAACCAGAATGAATGACCTCACCTTTACCGAATTGACCTGCAGGCTCTTCCGTAAGTGTCGTCTCTATTAAAGAAACAAGTTTTTTACAGCCGTTGAGTTTAGCAAGCATTTTTTCAAGCGCCTTTGGGTGCTTCTCCCGTTCGAGAAGGGACTTGATATTTGGTATTTCTGACAACGTTCTCTTCAGGTGCGCGACTTCTTTTGGATTTACTTTACCAACGGCAACTTTTGAAATCAAACGCTCAAGATCTCCTATGTTTTTAAGTCTTTGGGACAACTCAAAGGACAGTTCTTGATGTGTTTTTAAGAAAGAAACAACAGATAGCCTTCGTTCTATTGGCGCTTTGTTTTTAAGTGGTAAAACCATCCACCGTTTAAGCATCCGTCCCCCCATCGCAGTTTGGGTTTCATCAAGAATGTCGGCGAGCGTCTTGGCATTTTCATTGGCGGAGGATAAAAGTTCAAGGTTCCTGACAGTGAAACGATCTAACCACACGTAGCGCTCTTCTTCGATTCTAGAAATACTTGTAATATGATCTAATCGCTTGTGCTGATTTTCTGCTAAATAATGGAATATTGCACCCGCAGCTATTGTGGCTTTTGGGAGCTCTTGAATACCAAATCCTTTTAACGTTTTCGTTTGAAAATGTTTATTCAAGGTTTCTTCAGCATAGTCTTTTGTGAAAATCCATTCGTCTAAGCGAAAGGTATAATGCCTATCATTAAAAAGCGTTTCAAAGGTTGATTTTTTATTTTTTTGGAAGATGATTTCGCTGGGACGAAATCCGGAAATTAATTTTTGTAGATATTCTGGATTGCCTTCAGCGATTAGAAATTCTCCTGTTGAGACATCTAGGAATGAAATACCGTGGGTTTTATCATCAAGATAGATCCCACATAAAAAATTGTTTTTGCGTTGCTCAAGGACCTCATCATTAAAGGATACGCCAGGTGTTACAAGTTCGGTAACACCTCGTTTGACAATTTTTTTCGTCATTTTAGGGTCTTCGAGCTGATCGCAAATAGCGACGCGTTCACCTGCTCTCACAAGCTTCGGCAGGTAAGTGTTTAAAGAATGGTGTGGAAATCCAGCGAGCTCAATGTGAGCTGCGGCTCCATTTTTTCTTTTTGTTAGAATGATCCCCAATACTTTAGATGCTCTAATGGCGTCTTCACCGAAGGTTTCATAAAAGTCTCCCACGCGAAAAAGCAATAAGGCTTCGGGGTGTTTGGCCTTAATAGCGTTGTATTGTTTCATCAAAGGAGTTTCCGAGCTCCCTTTTTCTTTAGAAGATTTCGCCAAGTGAAATGATTTTGTAACTTTTGTAAAGTTAATGGGCTCCTATTGGAATTCAAAGCGTTACAAACGGAACTTTAAGAATAGATGAATAAAAAATTAAAACTTTGGGAACTAGACAGGAAATCTCCTGAGAACTTTAGGGCACAGCAGAAGTTTCCTATAGTGGTCATTCTCGATGATATTCGTTCGCTCAACAATGTTGGGTCATTCTTTAGAACGGCAGATGCTTTTAACGTGACTAAAATTATTTTAGGGGGAATTACGGCTTGTCCTCCCCATAAAGACATTAGAAAAACAGCTTTGGGTGCTACAGAAACTGTAGATTGGTCGCATTCCGAAAATCTACTTGAGGAAATCAAGGTTCTACAGAATGCAGGATACACTGTAGGTTCAATTGAACAAACAGAAAAAACCACCCTACTTCAGGATGTTGCGGCATTTGAAGCAAAACCTTATGCTTTAATTTTTGGAAATGAGGTAAATGGGGTGCGTCAAGAGCTCGTCGATGCTTCTGATTGTGTCATTGAAATCCCACAGTTTGGAACCAAGCATAGTTTTAATGTTAGTGTTTGTGCGGGAATCGTACTTTGGGAATTTTGTAAAAAGTTTATCGACTGATGCGGATTTTTCTTCTTCTTTTTATTCAAACTCATGTCTTGGTTGCACAGAACGCCAATATTACACTTTTGGATAACTGGCAGGACAGCAGTCTGATCAGTAATACAAGCGGCGTGCGCTACAGTGGGTGCTTTACTTTTCTTCATAATGATTTTGAGTATGCGGTACTAGGCACGACCGAAGGCGCCTCTTTTTTTCAATTAACGAACCATGATGAGTTGCATTTTATCGATGAGGTCCTAGGGTCATATGTTTCTTCTCAGGCAATAACTAGAGAATACAACCGGTACCAAAATTACATATATGCCATTGGTGATGAGGGTAATGCGAGCCTACAAATTATAGATGTTTCGTATTTGCCTGACTCAGTTCAATTGGTGAATCAAATTCAAGATGAGCGTGTTGGAAAAGCTCATACACTGCGCATAGACACATCAGAGGCGCTTTTGTATTTGTGTTCTGTGACACCAATTGTAAACAGCCAAGAACAGGGCCTAATTCCATTACGCGTTTTTTCTCTTGAAAACCCTACAGACCCAGTTCTTATATGGGAAGGGTTTGATGATCTGCCCGAGGTCCACGATATGGAATTAAGAGACGAAATTGCCATATTAAATTGTGGATTTGATGGCCTCCGTGTTTATGATTTTTCAAATCCTACGGCACCAATTTATTTGTCAAATCTTGAGTTTTATGCCGATCAAGGCTACAACCATCAAGGCAGTTTAAGTCCAGATAAAGAAACCTATGTTTTCGCCGACGAAACACCAGGAACACACTTAAAAAAGTGTGCAGTTTCAGAGGGTTATGAGCTTCAAATACAACATACTTTTGGGGTGACAGACGCGCCTTATTTAAAGACGCCACACAATATTTATATTACCAACAACCTTGCCTATGTGGCTTATTATAACGACGGATTGAGGATTTATGATTTGCGCAACAATCCCCCTTCAGAAATTGCAGCGTATGACACCCATACAGATCTTTTAGGAAACACTTTTTCAATGTGGGGTGCATGGGGAATAAGTGCCAATTTACCGAGTAAGAGAATTCTTGTGTCCGATCGAATTTCTGGCCTTTTTCTTTTTGAATTTAATCAAGATTTATTTGAAATGAATGCACCGATTGAAGCATTATTGGTCTTTCCGAACCCTGTGAGCTCGGATGGATTTGTGACTGTGCGTCTCCCTAGTAGCGTGACCCCGCCTTTTGAGCTTAAGGTCTTCTCCACAACAGGGTCTATTGTATATGAAGCACTCATCGAAAACGAGTCTTATTTGAGCTTTCGGCCTTGTTTTGTGTCGGGTCACTACACCTTAGAAATACAACACCCAAATTCTTTTAGCGGTATGATTTATAGAAAAAAACTTGTTGTAAATTAAGTGAAGCCTATATAATATTGGTGATTACAAGGGCTTTGATTTGAACAAAAAGCGTGTTTTTGTTGTTTGTTAATGACATCCATTATCATCCATGCAAGAACACAAGAAGTACGACTATATTTTCGCTGGTTTCGGAGCCAGTGCTTGCATTCTAGTTCATGAATTGTCTAGAAAAGGCTTGTTAGACAATAAAAAAATACTCGCAATAGACCCTTCATTGAAAACAGTGAATGATAAAACCTATTGTTTTTGGTCTCGGCAAGAGGATGCAATCACAAAAGACTTTGCTCCATTAGCTTCGCATTCTTGGACTAAAATTGGAATTGATCAGGAAACACCACAAGAAATAGCCCCATTAACCTACTATCATATAAACAGCTTAGATTTATATAGTTCTGCAAAAAACATTTTAGCGCTTCATGAAGGCTTGTTTTTGAATACTGCGGTCAAAGGTTTTATCACTGCTGAATCAACAGTAATTGAGACTGAAGGGGGTTCTTTTGAGGGAGAGGTTATTTATGATGGACGGCCTCCAAGCCAAGAAGACAGCAACCCATCGTATCAAAATATTTTACAATCGTTCATTGGATATAAGATTAAACTAAATGGAAAGAAATTAGATCCTACGGCTTGCACATTAATGGATTTCAATGTGGATCAGCAGGAACAAACACAGTTCATATATGTCTTGCCTTTTTCTGACGATACCGCTTTAGTAGAGTTGACAAGGTTTGGATCAGACCCAATATCAGAAATTGCGTCTAAGCAAATTCTAGACAACTACATAAAAACGCATTTCGGGGAATATGAGCGCATAGACAAAGAGCTTGGCGTCATTCCAATGTATATGGACCTAAAACCTCCTAAGCCCTTTAAAAATGTGGTGCCGATAGGAACAAGAGCAAATAAAGTCAAGCCAAGTACAGGTTATGCTTTTAAAAACATGTATGCACATGCAAAAGAAATAGCTAATAATGCGAAAGGAGTAAATTCACCGTCAAGGTTTCGCCTTTATGACCGTTTACTTATATTAATTTTATCAATCTGGCCAGAAAAAGGGCGTCCCATATTTCAAAGGCTTTTTGCGGTTAAGCAGACCAATTATGTATTAAGGTTTTTAGATGAAAAAACAACCTTATGGGAGGATGCTTCTATGTTTTATAGGCTTCCTGTAGGTGTTTTTCTACGGGCATCAGTTGTGCTTCTTTATAAAAAAAGCAAACCTATTTTACGATTATTTGCTCCCGCGTTGTTATTTTTCGTCCTGAACGCTTTTGCTCCGAGTGTAGCGAATTATGTTCTGTATGTCTTATTATTGTTAGGCTTAATCGCAGTTGGTATTCCGCATGGTGCTATGGATCACATGACAGAAGCATTGTCGAAATCAAAACAGATCACAACCTCGTTCGTTTTAAAATATTTAGGATTAATGGCAATGGTTTATTTAATTTGGGTTCTGTCACCATCAATTGCTGTGCTAAGTTTTATTCTTTATTCGGCTTGGCATTTTGGTGAAACAGACACCGAAGAATGGGGGATTTATTCTCCCTTAACAGGGTTTTCATGGGGCATTTTATTTTTTGTAGGTCTTTTCTCTTCTCACATTGGAGAACTTAATAATGTTTTAGCCTTATTAAATGCAAAGACCTTAAGTGTTAATTTCAACTATGAAACTTTATTTATAGTTGCGCTTGTTATTGCAGGACTTTTATCCTTACTGCATAAAAGTAAGCAATGGATGCTTCTTTTAGCCTTTCTGATCCTGAGTCAATGGATGCCTTTGGTTATCTCTTTTGGGATTTATTTCATTTTCCACCACTCCTTCAAAGGTTGGAAGCATTTGAAAAAAGCATTGGGTAAAAGTGACCTTTCTTTATTTAAGAACGCATTACCTTTTAATATTGGTGCTTTTGTATTGTTTCTTTTTTTCTTCCTGAATCCAGAAGCCACATTTGAGGCAAATACATCCTTTTTCTTTGTTTTCATTTCATGTATAAGCTTCCCCCATATATTTTGTATGCACCGGTTTTATGCCTTAAGAAAAAAGAATTAAAAATTAAATCGGTCGTACAAGTAATCGCTCCCCTTCTTTCGAGACTTTCAATAGGCTTTTCTTTGACAAGCCTTTAATTGCTGTATCCCATGCCTTATTGCTAAATTCAAATTGCGATTTAAGTTCTGGCAATGAGATTTCTTCTAGTTTTTTAAGTGCTTCATGAATTAACTTTTCATTGTCGGTTAAATCGAGTTTCACTTCCTTTTTTTCAGGGCGCATTTGAGGGAAAAACAGGACCTCTTGAATAGATGAATTGTTGGTTAAGAACATACATAACCTGTCAATTCCTATCCCCATCCCTGAGGTGGGGGGCATTCCGTATTCAAGCGACTTTATGAAGTCTTGGTCAATAAACATAGCCTCATCATCTCCTTTTTCAGCAAGCCTAACTTGTTCTTCGAATCGTTCTCTTTGATCGATAGGGTCATTGAGTTCAGTGTAGGCGTTCGCAAGCTCCTTTCCATTGACCATAAGTTCAAAACGTTCTGTTAGCTCTGGGTTATCTCGGTGTTTTTTACACAAAGGAGACATTTCGACAGGGTAGTCGGTTATGAAAGTAGGTTGGATGTATAAATGTTCACATTTTTCACCGAACATTTCGTCGATTAATTTTCCTTTACCCATACTTTCATCCGTTGGAACACCAATTTTCTTACAGGTTTCACGGAGTTCGTCTTCATTCATTTTTGAGATGTCAATGCCAGTATGTTCCTTAATAGAATCAATCATCGAGATTCTTTTAAAAGGTCTTTTAAAGCTCACCTTATTTTCTCCAATTTGTACATCAGTGGTGCCTAGAACATCATTACAGATGTTTTCAAGCATCTCTTCCGTGAAGTCCATCATCCATTTATAATCTTTGTATGCAACGTAGATTTCCATTTGCGTAAACTCAGGATTGTGTGTTCGGTCCATTCCTTCATTTCTAAAATCTTTTGCGAATTCATAGACGCCGTCAAAACCACCTACAATTAGTCTTTTTAAGTAAAGTTCATTAGCGATTCTGAGGTATAATGGAATATCTAGTGCGTTGTGGTGTGTAACAAAAGGTCTTGCAGCAGCGCCTCCAGGGATAGATTGTAAAATTGGGGTTTCGACTTCTAGGTATTCTTTGCTGTTCAAAAATGAACGCATGGAGGAGATTATTTTTGAACGTTTTACAAAAGTTTCTTTTACGTGTGGATTCACAACAAGGTCGACATATCGCTGTCTGTATCTTGTTTCGGGATCGGTTAAAGCGTCATAAACTTTTCCATCTGCATCTGTTTTTGGAAGCGGTAGTGGCCGAATGGATTTACTTAAAAGCGTAAGCTCTTTTATACTTATCGATATTTCTCCAACCTGCGTTTTAAACATCGTCCCTTTAATACCTATAAAGTCACCAAGGTCAAGAAGTTTTTTGAAAACATCATTGTAAAGCGATTTGTCTTCTTCAGGACAAATTTCGTCTCTGTTGACATAGATTTGAATACGCCCTTCTGAATCTTGAAGTTCTGCAAAAGATGCTTTACCCATGATTCTTCGGCTCATCATCCTACCTGCAAGACAAACTTCTTTACCCTCCTCATAGTTTTTGAGGAGCTCACTGGAAAGTGAATTTACAGGATATAATGGCGCTGGGAAGGGCTCAATATTAAGTGACCTAAGCTTATTTAGAGATTCTCTTCTCTGAATTTCTTGTTCTGACAGTTCTTGGTGGCTCATACAATGATTCGTTATAAAGTGCAAAGATAAAGGAAAACCCGATTTTATGAAGCGTTCTTGATACTTATCAGTTTGTCTTTTCAGAACGCTTTAGGAGTCGATTTAATTCTTGAAACTCTTCGCTGGTAAATTCACGCCATTTTCCAATGGGGATATCAAGTTCGATATTCATGATCCTGACTCGTTGTAGTTTCGTTACACGGTAGTCGAGGTATTCACACATTCGACGTATTTGGCGATTTAATCCCTGTGTCAGTACGATACTAAATTCATTGGGTCCGAGCTTTTTAACTTTGCACGGTTTTGTCGTGGTATCTAAAATAGGTACTCCGGACGACATGCGTTTTATGAAAGTCGAGTTTACAGACCGATTGACTCTGACGATGTATTCTTTCTCATGACCATTTCGTGCACGCAGAATTTTATTTACAATATCACCGTCGTCAGTGAGAAAAATTAAGCCTTCACTTGGTTTATCAAGTCTTCCAATGGGAAAAATACGTTTTGGAAAATTGATGTAATCAATAATATTGTCTTTTTCAACACGCGTGTCTGTGGTGCAAACAATTCCGATTGGTTTATTAAAAATGAGATAAACGGGTTTGTCTGTTTTGTTTGAAACGGACCTGCCATCTACTTCAACCGAATCGTTTTCTTGGACTTTCGTACCTAGTTCGGGTTCGATTCCATTAAGCGAAACCCTGCCTTGTGCGATGAGTTTATCCGCTTCGCGTCTTGAACAAAACCCAACCTCGCTCAGGTATTTGTTGATTCGCACAGGAAACTGATGGCTATTAGACATGTATCAAAGATACTCAAAAGGAATTTCTAGTAAATAAAAAGTAAATAAAAAAGGGGGCCGAAGCCCCCTTTTATGCTAATCACTAAAGTTCAACTACTTTTTGAAAAACTTGCTGGTTTTGGTACCTGCTGCATTACTTAATACTAGCGTGTACATTCCATCTTTTAAATCTGATACTGATATACTTTGGTTCGAAGTTGTTCCATTAGAAACAACTTGTCCTAAAGTATTCACTATAGAGAAATCAAATGCTTCATCACCATTAAACTTGATAGAATTTATCGCAGGGTTAGGATAAACTTCAATAGGGGTATTCGTCATTTCATTAACGCCTAAGTTTGGAGGAAGAAGCACTCTATCAATGATGTGCACAATTCCATTATCTGAAAAGACATCTGGTGTTGTTACCATTGCATCATTAATCATAACACCATTCGTTAAATCGACAATAATATCACTACCATTAAGTGTAGGAACAGGGCCATTCACTAGATCTCCTGATTCAACAAATCCACCCACCACATGATACAACAATACATCTGCAAGATTTGGCAATGCTAAAATTCCCGCAAGGTCCGTATCAAGCGCTGCTGCAAGAGCATCGAAGGCATCATTGGTTGGCGCAAAAACAGTGAACTCGTTGTATGGATCAGTTAAGGCTGGTAATAATTCTGCAGTAATAACTGCCGTCGTCAAGGTAGAAAAGCCATTATCAATAGCAACGTCAACTACAGTTTCAAATGGTATAAGAACACCATCTAAAACATGAACTAAGCCATTGTCACATGAAATATCAGTTGCAGTGACTTGAGCTTGGTTTACAAACGCTTCGCCTGAACCTTTAACGGTTACCTTAAGCGTATTCGTTTGGCTTACTGGAGCTACAATTGCTCCATTCGACAACTCAGCTGCTAGTACTGGTGCACCAAGAACATGATAAGCAAGAACGTCTGCTAAAAATTCTGGAGGTGTAATTGCTGGGGTAAGTAAGTCAGCTACGGATACACCTACCCACGCTGCTAACGCTTCAAAGGCCTCGTCTGTTGGTGCAAATACAGTGTAAGAAGCTAAAGGGTTTGTTAAAACAGGCATGAGCTCTGCATAGATTACAGATGCTGCTAAAGAGTTAAATCCATTATCGATGGCTACATCAACAACTGTTTCAAACGGTAATAATACACCATCTGTTGCATGCACAACTCCATTATCTGCGTTTAAATCCGCAGCAACAACCATTGCTTGATTAGCGTATACACTACCTGCTGCAGTTTTGGTTAGTTTCAATGTGTTGGTCGTTGATACTGCATCAACAATAGCACCATTGGTAACCGCTGCGGCTGGAACAGTCGCACCAACGACGTGGTACGTTAAAACGTCGGTAAGATTTGGTAAAGCTAATATACCATTGATATCTGTACCCAGTGCTGCGGCTAAAGCGTCGAAAGAGGCATCAGTTGGAGCAAAAACTGTAAATTCTGCAGATCCATCAGATAAGACGGCATCTAAACCTTCTTGGACCAGCGCTGCTTCTAGATAGTTGTGATCAGGACTTCCCGCAATTACGTCGAAGACCGTAGTTTGAGCAAAAGAAGATGAGGCTACAAACAAAGCGGCCGCACCAAAAATGTGCTTTAATTGTTTAATAAAAGTAAAGTTAGTTTTCATTTTGTTTAATTTTTGATTCAAAACATTCAACAAAGAACAGTAGGTTTTGTTCTTTTTTTTTAAGATTAATTCAAAATAATCATGACAAAAAAGTCTGATGATCTGAAAATGAGCGTTTTATGAAATTTATTTTTTTTAATCAATCCATGTGTATTTTCTGTGCCCATCAAGCACATTAATGCCACCAACAGATTCTAAGATAAATTCTCTTGATGGTGTTTTTATGGATTTTGTTTGATAGCCTCTATGAAGTGCCTCGTAGGTATTGGCATCAATTGCGTATCGATCTTTTAGTCGCGAAAAGAGATGAAACTCTTTGGCAATATTTTCCCAGCCTTCTTGAAGTATACCCTGAAACACCTTAGATTTCGCGCCACTTCCGTAGGCACAGAAACCAATCTTTTTGTTGGCTAAGTCCGTGTGATCATTAAGGTCAATTTCTAATGTTGACATTAAGGCTAAAAATATTGAACCTGTATATTGATTACCGACTAAAGCCGAAGCCCTTTGTGTTTTTTCGATTTTTTCATCTGTGAATTTCTGATACTGTGCAGTTTTTGAAATGAGCCTTCTATATCCATTTTTTCTTTTTTCCTGTTCCTCTGTACTAAGACTTTCCATAAGATTTTCATCTTGCGAAGGATCTTTTCCTATTTCTTCAGTAATAGTTATGCCTTCTTTAGAATTGAGCCTATCCATCATAAAGATGTCTGGAAACATTCTTTTTCCTTGAAAGGCATAAGGAAGATGAACGACTATTCTTTGCCATTGTTCAGTAATAATTTCGCGCTCAACTGAGGTCGAGGTTGTCGCTTTTTCTGCTTTTGATTTAAAATCGATGAAGGCTTCCTTTACTGCCTCTGTATAACACCGATTTGAAAGTTGACCATCAAAAACAGGTGTATCCTTATGGATTGTTAATGCTTTTTCCTGAAATAATAAATGATCTTTTTTGGAAGAGCCAGGAATGAGGTCTGCGATTTTAGAAGCCAAATCATCAGGAATTATCGCGCCAGTTTCTTTTGCAAGCCCCAAAACTTCTTGAACCATATCATGTAATTCTATTTTTCTTTTTGGTTTAAAGAAGTCATGAATAGGGTTTGTTGCAATTCCCCATAAATCGTCAATAATCATGAGCCTTGGGTTCTGCTTAATCAAAATCGCACCCGCGCCTGCACCCTGCGTATATTCACCAGGCGAGTTTAAGTCATATTTGGCATCATCTGAAAAAACAACAATTCCCTGTCTGTTCTCACTAACATCTCGCGCTACCCAGTCCAAAGTATTATGCATGGCATCAACACCACCAATACAGGCAAAAGTGAGATCTGTAACATCACAATGGCTAAAGCTCCCCGCGCCATATTTTTGCTCGAGCATTTCAAGTATGTATGTAGCTGTCGGTTTCGCGCCATCGAGCGCAGATTCAGTTCCCAGATAAATACGTCCGATATCTTTCGGTTTGAGTTGATTTCTTTCAAGCAATCTTAGGCAGGCATTTGCCCCCATGGTTGCTGGGTCTTCATGAACATCAGGAATGGACATGGATTCCAACCCGAGTCCTTTGTTTAATTTGCCGTATTCTAAATTTCGAAAATCAGCAAAGTCGGCAATTTTAAAATGTAGCTTGGGAAAATAAACTGCGATGTCATCTATTCCTACTCCTTTCATAGTTTGTGTTTTGTTTCACCCATTGGTTGTTATCCAACTTGGATTAAGCGGGCTAATTTAATTGAAATACTTACAAATGCGCTTAGTATTTGTTCTTTTAAATACAAAAATTCATGAATAAGCCTCAATAATCGCAATCCAAAAAATGGAATAGTTGTTGTTGAACTAAGAATTGCGAAAAGAACATGTTACGAACTCACAAAAGAAAGTTGATAATTAGCAACATCTCATATTATAACCAAGAGGTATTGCTCCTAATTTAGAGGGGAATGAAAGCAAAGGCTAAAAAGTTTTTTAAATGGTTTTCCATTGCATGCGCGGCACTTTTAGTGTTCTTGAGCGTGGCTCTATACTTGCTTCAGGATAAAATTATTAGCACGGCAATTGGTGAGCTGAATAAAAACCTGGAGGTTCCAATGCGTGTGGATCGGGTGGAGTTTGCGTTTTGGTCCAGTTTTCCAAATATTTCAATAGACCTTTTGGATGTGAAAATCCCAGGTAGGTTGAAAAAAACGAACTTGTTAACTAGTGAAAAGTTCAACTTAAGATTCAACCCTTTGGACCTCTTAAATGGGGATTATAACCTCAAACAAATCAATATTACCAAAGGCTCATTAAATCTCATTGTAGATTCTTTAGGAAGGGAAAATTTTGACATCATCAAAGATTCTGATGATGGAAATGACTCCGACTTTAGACTCGCCTTGCAGGCGGTGCGACTGAAGGAAATGGATGTGCGCTATCAGAATGAGGTTACACATCAAGATTACAGAAGCTATGTAAATTTAGTTTCATTGTCAGGAGAACTTTCTACCAAAAAGTTTGATATGCTGACTGAAGGTAATATTCAAATGCTTGAATTAACGAGCTCAGGTATGTCTTTAATAAAAGACCAGCTGCTTGATTTTAATCTCAAACTCAGTATTGACAAAGCTAAAGAGGAAACGAAAATCCCCAAAGCAATTATTAATATAGGAGGACTTCCTTTTGAAATAGATGGTTTTATTGACGCGGATAGTCTTTTATTTAACATTACCTCAAAGTCGATACAACTTACAGATGCCGTCGATAAATTAACGCTGAAAGACTCAAAAGAAACCTTAAATGCTTTCCAGGGCGAAGGCTTGTTAGATTTTGATTTAAAGATGTATGGTGGCACCTCAAGTTCTGATCCTTTAAATATCAACTGTCTTTTTTCGATTACGAATGGACAACTACGAGAACCGATTGAGAATATTAAATTGAGTAACATTCAATTAAAAGGCCATTACATCAAAGAAGATTTGGAAGCTGAAGAGCTTGTGCTCGAGAACATCAGCTTAGTATCCGAAACGGGCCCATTTAAAGGGGCACTTTCGATAGTAGATTTTACGAATCCAAAATGGACAGGTTCGGCTAAGGGTAAAATTAATTTGAAGTCAGCACACCGCATTTTTAAGTTTCCCGAATTGGATGAGGTAAATGGATTTTTAAAGGTTTCAACAGACTTTGTGGCTGCGCAAAACGTCAAGTCGAAAAGAATGGTTTTAGAACGCTGTAATGGAGATGTGAATTTTGAAAATGTTACCCTGAAGCTAAAGGAGGATAAGAGACAATTTGAAAAGGTAAATGGCAAACTAGAGTTCACAAAACAGAACATCCAAATAAATAATTTTTCATTACTTGTCAATGAATCTGACCTGTCGCTTTCGGGGCGGATGTCGAACGTCTTTAATTATCTCTACAACGAGGAGGCATTGGGTATAGATGCACGGCTCAAAGCATCCAAAATCCTTATCACAGATTTGGGTTCGACCTCCAAAGAACAGAAAAAAATGCAGCAAAAAACTTTTGCACTTCCTAAAAACATTAAGGGGAAGTTAATGGTAGATATTCAAAACCTTAATTACGAGAAGCATGATTATGAGAATGTTAAGGGGTCGCTTTCGATTCAGGGGCGAGATTTAAATTTTAAACAAATTTCTTTAGATAATTCAGGGAGCAAAATAAAAGGAAGCCTTCGAATAAAAGAGACCGAACCAGAGCGTTTTGATATGATGATTCGCGGAAAAAGTAACGCGATAAAAATTCAAACAGCGTTTCTTGAATGGGATAACTTTTACCAAGATGTATTGCGTGCTGAAAACATTTCGGGAGATGCTGTACTTGAGCTCTCATTCCATGGGATATTCGATCTTCAAACGGGTTTGGAGTATCCATCTATTGATAGCCGCATGGTATTGGGGATTTCAAATGGTACTATTCGTAATGCAGGAATTATGAATGATATTGCAAAAAGCGTAAAGGATAGTCCTGCAAAATACATCTTAGGAAAGAAAAACTTGAATCTATTAGAAGAACGACTAAAAAATGTAGCTTTTGAAAGCCTTAGGAATACCATCACAATAAAAAACAGCCTGGTTACGATACCCAAAATGGAAATTTCTTCCTCTGTGTTGGATATGAATGTATCTGGAACACATACTTTTGAAAATGAAATTGACTATCGTTTTGATTTCAAATTTAGGGACCTTTTAAATTCTGAAAAGGATAGTGAATTCGGAGAGGTAATTGATGATGGAACAGGGATTCGCTTATTCCTTAAAATGTACGGTGACTTGGATGACCCAATCTTAGAATGGGACAAAGAACAAAAGAAAAAGAGTGCTCAGGAGTATCGACAGGAAGAAAAGAAACAAATAAAAGAGATGCTAAAAACGGAGTTCGGGGCCTTTAAAAATGACACAACTGTACAAGAGTATGTTCCTGAGGAAAAACCCAAAGAGGACATTAAAATAAATTGGGAGCCGACAACGAATGATCTAGAATCAAAAGACTCGTCAATTCAGAAATCTGAAAAACCTGTTTCGGAAAAACCCAAAAAGAAAACCTCTAAATTGAAACAAGCGCTTGAAAAACTCAAGGAACAGCAGAAAAAAGAAACCGAATCCTCAGAGGAAAAAATAGGGATTAAAGGTGGGAGTTAGTTTTTTAATTTTCTGATAACCGAAGTTGTTGAGAATCCATCAACAAGATCAACCGTGTGTATGCGTCCACCATTTTTTAATACCGTGTTTCTTCCTACAATATATTTTGGATGAGCGGCATCGGTTTCATCGGGGTCATAGTCACCACCTTTCACGAGAACATTAGGGACGATTTTTGAAATCAGTTCTTTTGGAGTGTCTTCATCAAAGACAATTACAGCATCCACAGCGGCTAGAGATGCAATAACTTTTGCCCGTGCAGAGGCAGCATTGATGGGTCGATTAGGGGCTTTGTCAAGGGCCCTAACAGAACGATCACTATTCACCCCTACAATCATAATATCCGCTTGTGCTGCTGCTTTTTCTAAGTAGGATACATGTCCAAGGTGAAGAATATCGAAGCAGCCATTGGTAAAGCAGACGGTCAGCTTTTCAGACCTCCACGCAGCAACTTTTTTTTGCAGGGTGTCGAGGTCCATTTCCTTTTCCAAAA
>JAQXCN010000004.1 GCA_029251865.1 Crocinitomicaceae bacterium
GTAAGAGAAGTGGTACTCGTATTCGCAGAGGGCTGATTTACAATTACAGATTCAGAAAATGTACAACCATCAGAAGATGTAACAGTCAAAGTGTAGGAACCTGCTGATAGGTTTTCAAAAGTATAAGTTGTTAACGTGTAGTCGGTAAGAGATTCAATTAAATTACTTGCATTGTCAAATAATTCAACGGTGTAATTTGCCGAGCCTGTCCAAGAAGCAGCAATTTCACCATCGGAAGAACCAAAACAACTTGCATTTGTAACTTCACCAGATATAAAACATGGTAAAACTATCGAGCAATCTGTGGTACCCGAACCACCAACCTGGGTAATTGTCACTTGACCAGGAACATCAGATTCATTCGTTAAAAGAAGAAGATAAATATCACCAGTTTGACCTGCAACGATTGTAGCATTTTCCGTTAGCGTTGTACTCTCAGAACAGTCTTGGGTAAAAGGATTTGAAACTGCGTCTGCACAAGCAGCAGATATATCAGAATACGGACCCCAAATTGAAAAATTAACATCAATATTAGAACCATAATAATCTGATTGAATAATATCCATATCAATTTGACCAGGATTATCAATCTGAAAATACAACCACATTGGGTTTGGGGTACTACTCAAACAACCCATAGGACCTGATGAAGGGATCCCTGTATTATTACAATATGTGTAAACGGAGCCCGTACAAAAAGGATCTGCATCAGCACAAGTATTGTTGCTTCCATTACCAAGACAAGGTGATTCTTCAACCGATAAACAGAAATCTATAAACGCATCACACGAACCTACGTTTGCTGTATAAGATACTTGGACAAAATAGGTGGAACCAACAGTAAGATTTGACAATGGCAATGCTGCATTTATTGAATTATCATAATTACAACCTACCTCAGTTAATGAACCACAACTACCCGAAAATGTAGAGATAGCGAAAGAGCAAGAGGATGAAGACGTTGAGCCTGTAACAAGCATTTCAGTTTGTGTAGCAACAAAAGAATACCAGACAGCCTCGTTATGTTGACTGCTTGGGTCACATGAAAATGATTGGACGGCTCCACCCCCACAAGTTGAACCATTAACACAAGACGCACCAACAGTTAATGAGATGGCATCAGCACAAGTAGGATTTGTTGGATCACAGGCAGCAAGTTCTGTTGCACATATCTCAAATGTACCATTTTGAACATTACCATAAGACCAAACGCGAATCCAAATAGTTTCACCTGGCGTTAAACCGATTAAAGTTAGGGTTGGATTGAAATCCGGTGCAGGTCCATCGTCACAATCAATCAATATTAAAGAACCGCATGTACCTGAATAAGCTGCAGCATCAGGATCATCCATGCCAATTTCCGAAACATCAACTTCTACATTACCTGAACCAGGAACAGTTAAAGAAAACCATACGTCCGACCCTTGGTAATTTGCACAACCGGGTGCAGGAGGACCAACCGAACTCGTTGCACCATCATTTGTAAAAGTTTCAAATTGACAGGTAGTGTTAACAGAAATACTTTGCGCATCACACGGGTCGTCATTTGAGGGAGTTACAGAAGGGTCAGTAGCACAAATATCGAAAGACCCACTAACATCCCCACCATTTTCCCATACCCTAATCCAAATCGTTTCTCCCGGTGTTAAACCATTTAGACTTAAAAGCGGCATATCATCGTCAGTACTAGAATTATCATCACATGATATCAAACTCAAAGCACTACAAGTACCACTGTAGGCTGCAGCACCACCATCCGAAATAGTTCCTGCATCAAAATCAAATTCAAGCTCTCCAGATGCCGGAGCTGTTGCCGAAAACCAAACATCACCTCCAACATAATTTGCGCAACCCGGATCTGTAATACCAGTAGAAGCTGTTGCGCCGAAATTCAAGAAGTTCTCGAATGTACAAGGAACATTAATACCGAGAGAAACAGCATCACAAGGGTCGTCATTAACCACTCCTGTTGACGTATTAACTGAGATACAAAAATCATAATACAAATCCCCGCACCCGTTTAATCTGTGACCAACAAAAATCGTGTAGGTATTTCCAATAACTAAAGTTGTAAAGTCAAGAAAAAAAGAGTCTGTTGAATTCAACGGATTAGATTGGCTACATCCAACTTCAGTCAAAGCCCCACATGAACCTTCGAAAACAATTACCCTATTGAAACAGGCTGCGTCTTCTGTATTTACAACAATATTCATATCTGTAGCCGTTGCAACAAAGGTGTACCAAACACCTCTATTTGGAACACCAGCTAGAGTACACGTTGTTGTTCCTCCCGAAAGAGGTAAACCATCACAAGTACTTTCAGAAATACAAGATGCATCAACAGTAAGGGCTGTCGCTGCGGCACATGAAGTATTCGTTTGCGTGCATTGACCTCTTAATAAAGAGGAACAAAATATTGCAAATAAAAATACTGTAATTCTCATCGACAACTTATTGGTTAGACGGTTTTGGATAAATAATGACTTCGTAACGAATATCTATAACATAAACGGTGTCTTTATTTGCGGACTGAAGGTCAGCAATGATACAATATTCACTTTCTTTAAGTGGTCTTAAGGGGTATTTTATATCCGGATGTTGCTGTTCAAAATCTCCTCGGATTCTTAGGCGATAGAAATTTTCATCAGCAAAACAATGGTCTGAAGGTATATGTTGAGTGTATGCACAAAAATATATGCAGCTCAAAAAGAGCGCGGAGCATAAGAGTTTCATGAGTAATAGTTTAGCGGAATAAAATTACAACCTTAAATTGAAAACAAAAAATAAAAAACAAGCGTTTTACTAAAAGTAACTAACGATTTAGGTAAGTTTTCAACATTTTTTTCAATTAAGATATTTTTTTGGCTTCCTTTGATTCGAAATTGTTGATATTTGTATAAGTCAATAAAGACCCTAAGCAATGAAGATATTAGTAACCGGAGGTGCAGGATTTATAGGTAGTAACTTATCTAGAAAGCTTATTAATGAAGGACATGAAGTTGTTGTACTTGACTCTCTATTGAGAGGAAACAAACTCGACAAAGACACCTTTTCCAAAATAACATTTTTTAAAGGAGATGTAAGAAGCAAACAACTTGTTCTAGAGGCATCTAAAGGGTGTGATGTTATCTTTCATCTTGCTGCAGTACTTGGCGTCGATATCGTTGCTGACAATCCAGTTGAAACTATGGATGTCGAGGTAATAGGTACACGTAACGTAGTTGAAGCATCAGAGACAAACAACGTTAAATACATTCTCTACGCATCAACCAGTGGTATATATAGCCATTCGGCTATTGTTAAAAATGCGCTTACCGAAGAAGTTTTGGTAGACCCGAGAACGTCTTACGCAATGGCGAAAAGATACAACGAAATATACCTGGCGTCGCATCATGAGGAGCGAGGGATAAATGTAATTTCAATTCGATTCTTTAACGTTTACGGGTGGAATCAAGATAACAGAATGGTGGTCCCTAGATTCTTTGAGCAGTGCGAAGAAGGAGAGGACATTACTGTTTTTGGAAGTGGAGAGCAAACAAGAGATTTCACATACATCGAAGATACTATCGAAGCATGTTGCAAGCTGATTGGAATTAAAGGTTCTCACATCGTTAATATAGCCAATGAATCAGAATGGTGTATTTCAGAGCTCGCTAGTGAAATTAAGAGTATTACCAATGCCACCTCTAAAATTACATACCTTGACGCTCCTAAAAAGCGTTATGACTATGAGGTAGAAAGAAGAGTTGGAAGTTCAGAAAAGTTATTTAAATTAACGAAATATAAGCCCAATACCGAGCTTCGAGAAGGGCTTCAGAAAATACATGAAATAAATTACCCAAAATCCCTATAAAATTGAGAGATGAAAAAATCTTCTCGTTAATCGAGGAAGAGAAGACCCGACAAACTAATGGCTTAGAACTTATTGCATCTGAAAACTATGCAAGTCAAGAAGTAATTTCTGCCATGGGTAGTGTTTTAACGAACAAGTATGCCGAAGGACTACCAGGTAAAAGATATTACGGTGGCTGTGATGTTGTCGATAAAATAGAACAACTTGCCATAGATAGACTTTGTGAATTATTTAAAGCTTCATGGGCAAATGTTCAGCCACACTCTGGAGCTCAAGCCAATGCTGCAGTATTTCTTGCCTGTCTTAATCCTGGAGATAAAATTTTAGGATTTGATCTTTCACATGGTGGACATCTCACACATGGTTCTCCAGTAAATTTCTCAGGAAAACTATATGATCCATATTTCTACGGTGTCGAAAAAAACTCAGGCTTAATCGATTATGATGCACTTGAAAAAGTTGCAAGAAAGGAAAAACCGAAACTAATTATTTGCGGTGCATCAGCTTATTCCAGAGATTGGGATTACGCAAGGATTCGAAAAGTTGCCGATGAAATTGGCGCCCTCATCCTCGCTGATATTTCACATCCTTCTGGACTGATCGCAACAGACTTACTTAACGATCCATTGGATTATTGTCACATTATCACTTCAACAACGCACAAAACATTGAGAGGCCCTAGAGGTGGTATTATTATGATGCGTGAAAACATCAAAAACCCCTTTGGACTTAGATGGAAAAACGGAAATCTAAAGTCAATGGGCGCCCTCCTCGATGCAGCTGTATTCCCGGGCACGCAGGGCGGACCACTTGAACATGTAATTGGTGCAAAAGCTGTCGCCTTTGGCGAAGCAATGACCCCAGAATACAAACTTTACATGAAGCGCGTAAAAGCAAATGCCAAACTTATGTCAGAACTTTTTATAGAAAAGAAGTACGATATTGTTTCCGGTGGAACGGATAACCATTGTATGTTGATTGATTTAAGATCAAAGGGAATCAATGGAAAAGATGCTGAAGAAGTTTTGGGTAAAGCAGAGATTACTGTGAATAAAAACATGGTTCCTTTTGATACAGAATCTCCGTTTATCACCTCCGGAATAAGAATTGGAACTGCAGCAATTACTACCAGAGGCATTGAAACAAAGCACATCTCCCAAATTGTTGACATTATTGATAGAGTCCTTACCTCTAATGGTGATCAGGATATTCTTGAAGTTGCTAAAAAGGAAACGAACAACCTAATGTCCAAGCTTCCTTTATTTAAATGGTAATTCGTTTTAAAAAAACAACTTGATATACCTTTCAGGCGTATCTATCAACAATTACCTATTAATAACTTTGAAACTCAAAAGCAATCGCGCGTTAAAAGTGTTTTAATTTAGTTAGACTAAACTATAGCTCTAACATTATGTCATCCCCTTTAACTCTTAAACCTTGTGTTGTATCGTGGCGGAAATTATTTCTTACGGGCTTAATTCGTAGAAAACTGACAAGATGATATCTGAAAACACCATTGAAAAAGAAATAGATTCGGAAAATCTTGAATTCCTTTCACTTTGTAAAACCAATCCTAAAGTTGGATTTCATAAATCTATAGAGCTTCTAAAGAAGGCTGAATCTCATAATTATAAGAAAGGAACTGGAGAAGCTCTTAGGAATTTAGCTTTTTCCAGTCAACTTTTGGGACTTATTCCTGAAGGATACCAGTATGCAAGAAAAGCGATTCAAATACTAGAAGAGAATGGGGATAAAAAGAACCTAGCTCACGTATACCACACCCTTGGATTTATATTAGATCACCTCGACAATCAAGAAGAACGTTTAGAAGTCAATAACAATTGCCTTAAATTAAGTAGAGAGTTAAATGAGGATGATTGGATTATTAGAACACTAAATAATACAGGTGATTGTTATACAAAACTCAAAAAACATAAAGAAGCGATATCCTTTTTCAAAGAATGCCTCTCTCTTCTCAGGGATGACGATTCATTCATGCACTCAGTTGTCACTTGTAATTTAGGTGAAGTGTATTTTTACAATGGACAATATGACCAGGCTATTGATCAATTTGAAAAGAGTAAAAACAATGCAGTTTTAAATCACTCAAAAGGCATAGAGGTAACCAACACTTTATTTATTTCAAGATGTCTTCATAAACTCAATCAAAATTTAAAAGCAATTGAGGTAATAAGACACGCTATTGGTGAAATCGAACAGGTTCACAACGCTTCTGAAGAAATTAATTTCAAAGAAAATGGAGGCCTTACCTCCCCTGCTCTACTCAAAGTATCGATGGACATTGAGGCCGAAGTTTATAAACATTACGCTGAACTCAGTGAAATTGATGGAAATCTTAAAAATGCTTTGTATGCATTCAAGAGACATAAAGAAATTGAAGAAAAACTCAATAAAGAAAAGTACACTCAGGAATATGAAAGTATCGAACTGAGAATGGAAATTTCACAACTCGAAAATATTGTTAGCGAGCGAACAGAGGAGCTTGAAAAAACCTTAAGCGACCTTCAACTTAAAGAGCAGAACACGAGGCTTGTTATTGAGAATGCAATCGACGCAATACTTTTTTTTAATTGGGATGGTGAAATACTCGATTACAACCGGAAAACGTTAAAATATTTTGACCTTGAAAGTTCAGCGAATGAAACAAACATTTGCGATATCCTTATGTTTCTTGCCGATAAAGATCTCGGTAATTATATAAAAAACTTGTATACAGAAGGTGACAATGATCTTAATAACAAAAGACATAGGATGCGTGCTATTCACTCCTCCTTATTTTTCGAAGTTGCTTTCACTAAAATAAATACAAATGGGAATAGTCAAGGGGTTGCATTCATTAGTAATATCACCGATAAAGTAGAATCTGAAAAACGCAAAGCAAGAGATTTAAAAACTCAAACCACCATAAATAATCTTTCCCAGACTATTCACGACGAGACGGATTACTACAACCTATTGAATACTATTAGCAACCATGTTATTCAAGAATTTAAAGTATCAAAATGTGGAATCCATGTTTTTGACAAACAAAACGATGGGGTTTTTGAAATTACAAACTTCAAAAACAAAATGAATGCCGAGAGCTTTATGGCGAGTGTTGGTGATGAAAAATACATCTTACAAGACGATCATAATTATCATCGTGAGATCATGAAGTCAAAACTTTCAGTTCCTCTAAGGATCTCTACTCTTCTCGTGGGTTACTTGAGATTAGAACATGAAGAATCAGGTTTTTTTAACGATACACATATTAAAGTACTAACCTCGATATCATCTCTTTTAGCCAGCAGGCTTGACAAGATTCAAGAACAAAAACAAAAAGAAAAACTTCAAGAAAAGTTATTTGATATGAATCAGAAACTTGAAGACGAGGTGTTCTTAAAATCGAAACAGATTAATGAGTTAACACACAAGTTTCATGAGCATGAGAAAGAATCCTTACTAGCTGACATGGCAAATGCAATATCCCATGAATTAAATACGCCTTTTGGGATTATTAATTCTGGAGCAAGTGCGATGAAAGATATCATAGGAGAGCTTCTAGAAACAAAACTAAATAGCAATCTTGAACCAGAAGATTACGCCTTTGCACTTGATTTTGCGAAAACGAATCCTATTGAACAGATTTTAAACGGACGAGAAAAACAAATAAGAATTAATGAACTCAGGACATTTCTTGAAGCACAAAATTTAAATCGTCAATTAATTAATGAAATCAGCTCTAATCTGGTCGAGGCCTCCTTCCCTTTAAAAAAATCATTAGAACTTGAGTATGTTTTGAACCATAAAAGTCCAAATGAGTTATTAAATCTCATCAAAAGAGTGCAACAATCTTTATCTTTCTCAGATACTATTTCAAAAACAAGCTCGAGGGCCTCACAGGTGGTAAAAGAACTCACAAAACTTGCAAAAAAAGAGCACAATACAGAAAAGGTAAAAATTAATTTATCTCAAAATATAAATTCTATAGTATCGGTTTATAAATATAAATTAGATAACGCTCTAATTACAATCAATATCCCCGAAAATGCAGAAATTCTTGCAATAGAATCAAAAATGCATCATTTGTGGAAGAGTATGATTATGATGGCTTGTAACAATTACAATGAAGAACAAGACGATAAACAGCTCAGCTTTGAATATAGTGTTAATGCACAGTACAGCTCAGTAAGGTTTAAATTCAACGGCCCACAAATTGAGAAATTCATCATCGATAACGCACAAAATATCGGAGGTTCAGAAGATGCTGCGGGTCTTAATTTGAACCTAAGAATTGTGCGAAAAATTACGGAGGACATATCCGGTATATTTGAAATTGATTCCGCACCTCAAAATAATATTTTCACTGTTAAAATACCTCACAGCATTTCATAATTCATCAGTGCATAAAAAAAGCCCCGCGAGGAGGCTTTAATATTTTTAAAAAGAAATTGTTATTCTTCAACTACTTCGAACTTCATCGTTTGAATAACACCTTTATAAAGATTTACCTCAGCTTCGTAAGAACCAAGCTCCTTGATAGGCTCATCTTTAATTTTTAACGATTTACGATCAACTTCAAACCCAGCTTTTTTCAAAGCATCAGACAATTGAATTGTATTGATAGAGCCAAAAATCTTTCCTTTATCACCTGCTTTCGTTGCAATTGATATGTCTAGGCTTCCGATTTTCTCAGCAATTGCTTGCGCCTCACCGAGCAACTTTTCTTCTTTGTGTGATTTTTGCTTTAAAACTTCTGCATGCGCTTTTTTAGCACTAGCAGTAGCAAGTACAGCATATCCCTGAGGGATTAAAAAATTTCTTCCGTAACCAGGCTTGACGCTAACGATGTCGTTTGTATAACCTAGTTTATTTACGTTTTTCTTTAATATAACTTCCATTACTTAAGTTTTATAGAGGATTACTTCAACATATCACCAACATATGGCAATATTGCAAGATGTCTTGCTCTTTTGATAGCTTTATTCACTCTAGATTGATACTTAGCAGAAGTTCCGGTAATTCTTCTGGGCAGGATTTTCCCTTGTTCGTTTAATAACTTGAGTAAAAAGTCTGGATCTTTATAATCGATGAACTTTATACCACTTTTTTTGAATCGACAATATTTCTCTTTTTTGATGTCAATATTGATCGGAGTTAGATATCTAATATCGTTTGCCATAATTAAAAATTTTTGCGTTTAAGCTTCAGCAGTAGCTGCCTTACCTGATTTTTTGTTTCTTCTAGTTTCTGCGTAGTCTAAATGGTCCGCGTTCATTTTCACGGTTAAGAATCGAAGGATTCTTTCGTCTCGCTTAAGCAAAAGCTCAAAGTCAGCAACAGTTGTATTTGTAGCCTCGAACTCGAAAAGAAAATAAAAACCAGTTGATTTTTTCTGAATAGGATACGCCATTTTTTTGAGGCCCCATGATTCAGAGTGCTTGATTTTAGCACCAAAAGATTTAATTTCACTTTCGTACTTCTTGACTGCTTCCTTCGCCTGATCTTCAGACAAAACGGGAGTTAAAATGAAAACAGTTTCATAAGATGTCATAAATGTGTGTTTTAATTTATAATTGGGGTGCAAAGATACTTAATTTTTACAGAAAGAACAACATTATTGGTTTCTATTCATTTAGAATCTTTTTGCAAAAATAATTTATTTCTATTTTAGCCATAAAATGACCCGCTAAATATCAAAAAATAACCATGAAATATTATCTAGTCGTATTGTTTACATATCTTGTTCCTTTTGTTTATTCGCAGAAATCGCTTTCTCTAGAAGATGCTGTAATGCAACAATATAGAGCATTCTATCCAGAACGCGTTGTCGGATTTAATTGGCTACCCAATACAACTAAGTATGTATATATGAGTGCAGACAGGGCAACGCTCTACAAGTCCAATGTTTCCAGTCAAAAAGAACAAATCTTAATGACTAAGGAACAATTAAGCGAAATCTTAGAAACGGATATTAGAGGATTTTATCCTTTGAAATTTATAAACGAAGATGTATTTCACATGAACAATGGCTCTTCATTTTTTGAAGTAAACCTAAAAAATCGTTCAGGGAAAACTTTGCATATTTTGGAAGAAAGTGCCAGTGCACCGTTATTTGAACCTCAAAGTGGCCAACTCGCTTATTTAATGAATAATAATGTTTTGATTCGCGATGCCGAGAGTAAAATCGTAACCGTTACACAAAACAAGAATAAAAACATAGTGTCAGGTCAAGCTATTGCAAGAAGTGAATTTGGTATTACGGATGGACTTTTTTGGAAACATTG
>JAQXCN010000018.1 GCA_029251865.1 Crocinitomicaceae bacterium
CTTTTTTCATGATTTATTTATTGGTTAAGTAGACTTTCGTTATCCCATAAATTTAATTTAATATAAAACGAGATTGTTGAGTTTATATTGTGGCTAACGTTTGGCTAAACTGCGTTTTAATGCAGTTTAGGTTTTGTTGTACGCTGGTTTTTCATTAATTAAATTCATCAATTCTCTATCCTATAAGTTTATTTTGTTGCAGGTTTCCTGTATTGCATGATGGCGATTGTCAACGACCCCAACAAAAAACTAGGGATAATTTGAATAAGAGAACCGTAAACCACTTGTTGAAATGCAGCTTGTACAAGACTATCAAAATGCAAGCTATAATGAGTCCCTATTTCCCATCTAGTATCTATCCACCAAGCAACGACTACTGTAAGTCTCGAAACCGGTGAAAATATAAATAAGCTCAAGAGTAAGAGAAGGTATGGGCTTTTTTCGTTATATGATTTCATGCCCCAGTAAACTGCAAAAGCCAAGGTTAGCCAGAGTAGTCCAATAATAAAAATAACATTTTCAGGTAATCCAGCTAGTTCAAGGAGAAAACGAATTGGTGTGACAAACAGAGAAATTATTATGGGTGTTTTAGCTAGACGAAGTGCCTTTAGAAATATTTCTTTCCAATTCCTTAATTCCTTTTCTCTTATGTTTAAATCTTTATTCTCCATCTTCTAGCTTGCGTACAACGTAGGGCTAAAGATACATCTTTATTTTTCCATTGTTAACACCTATAAATATTGGCACTCAGAGGTTTGGGTCACCTTGTCAAGATAAAATCATTCTTGAATTAAATAATCTTTTAGCTTCTTAGGAAAAGAATAAGCAGGGTTAAAAACAAAGTTTTTATCGTTGAGCGTTAAAAGAAAAGAAATCAAGTCTGCACGTTCATTAAAGCTCAAATGAATGGCCTTTTCAAGGTCGGCCTTTCCTTTGTTTTTTATGTTTTGATTAGAGCTATAATGTTGTAAGACCTGATTAAGCGTTGTAAATCGTCCGTCATGCATGTAGGGATAGGTATAGCTTAGGTTTCTTAATGAAGGCACTTTAAATTTATAGCGGTCTTCTTTTTGTTTGGTAACTAAAAAACGCCCCTTGTCATCGAGCGATGAGTCAATCGGGAGGTTATTATCCATGTACTTTCCATTCGTAAACAGTGGTTCGGTATGGCATTTGTTACAATTTTGCTTAAATAATTTATATCCCGCCTTTTCTTGTGTGGAGAATTCCGCATTATCCGTTTTGACGGCATCATATTTAGATTCAAACGAAACAAGGCTTAATTCAAAAGCGGCCAGAGCTTTAAGGGTTCGGTTACTATTTATTATCGTATCCTTGTAGGTGTCGTAGAACGCTTTGCGATAGAAGTCTGACGCGCGAAGTTTTGATAAGAGCGCTTTAATATTTGACCCCATTTCTTTTGGGTCGTGCAGTGGAGCTAAAGCCTGTGCTTCGATATGATGTGTGGCACCGTCCCACATGAACTCTTTTTGCCACGCCAAATTAAACAAACCTGGAGCGTTTCTTGTGCCTACAGAATCAAATATGCCGTGGCTCAGCTGATGATCCGTATGCGCAAATGCATTATACGAGTTATGACAAGACGCGCAGGAAACCTGATTATTTGCAGATAATATATTGTCATAAAAAAGCAGTCGGCCGAGCGCAACAGTGTCATTTTTTGTCGGGAATACAGGCAGTCTATAAAAAGGGGTCGGTATATATGATGTGGGTTCTGGCGTTCTTTTTTTTAAGGCAAATGCAACAAGGAACAAGCCAATTAAAATGGACAAAAGACTTTTATTGTACATAGAAACAACGTTTTGCATGCTCCATAAGAGAAACAGCTTTTTCACCTGGACTCATAATGCTGTGCGCTTCTCTAAGGTTGATTTCAGCTAAGAATTTATGAATATTGAAAACGACATTAGCTCTTGTTCCGGTGATTTGAAGCTCAATGATTTGCGCAGACCGAAAAGGTTTTTGAAATCCACCCAGGTGCAATTGAAAACGGTTTTTTCTGGAAGGACACTTGCTGGAAACCCCTTCAAGTTTAAAGTTTATATATCCGCTTTGCCAAGTCCAATACATCCCTTGGATGGGGTCGAGTGGACCTTCTCCAATGCCTTGCGAAGCCGTTTTATGATCAACACCTAAGGTGAATTTTAGCCGGCCTTTTTTAATGTTTTCGAGTCCGGTTCCGGAAACAATATTAGTTGCGAGACGGTTTTGAGTAAAGTCGATTAAATAGTGCTTTTTATGTGCTTCCCAAATTATTTTTCTTCCCTGTTCAATATGTATGTTACTGATGTAAAAACGAAGGAGACTTACCGAGTCTTCTTGATTTATACGAATAGGTATATAAAGCAAAGAATCATGGGCTAATGAGAATTTTAGTTGTGCGCTTGTAAAACCAATATTCATAAAAACCAGTAAGAAAAAAATAAGGTGTTGCATTATTTCTTAGGCCCCTTAAAGAAGATTTCATTTAATCTTGGCGCCAGCGCATCGAACTTTTTTTGTTGAGTACTGCTACAAAGAGCCCTGATTGCCATGAAATGTCGTATGTGAACGCGTTCAAGTTGAAGCAGAAGAGTTGAAAGTCTATCAAAGTTTATTAAAGAATCAGGAAGTGTAAGGTCTTTATATTTAAACCCTCTTTCTTTTTTCATTTGCGCTCTCAGTTCTTGAACTTTATCTTTGTGCTCATCAATCAATTGTTCATAAGCTACAATTTGTTCCTTTGACAATGCGAGTTCACGAATTATGGCCTGTTTAGGCCGCTCGTTTTTCGGCCCATTTATAAGAGGCAGGGAGAATAGCACAATATGACTTAACACAAGCGCTACAATTATGATAAGATATATTTTATTTTTATTCATAAAGATCGTTTTGATTGATAAACATTGATGATGACTCAGGTTCAGTGTCGTTTTTCGTTTGCCAAGCGCTGAGAATCGAAGTGCCAATAAATAAGGCAAAACCAGCGGCGACAGCCCACACTTGTATTGGCGATATGTTATTGATTTTCTGACCAATGATCTGGGCAAAAACTTTTTTCTTTAAGCCACCGTTTGGGGGCACAGTTTTAAGGTTTTCAAATAATTCTACAGGGTCTTTCATCTTATAATATTAGACGTTGGTTTTCTTTTTTTCCTTTTCTAAAAGGCTTCGTAGATTGTTTTTTGCGCGATGGAAAAGAGATTCCAAAGCTTTCTCTTTGAGCCCCAAAACCCTTGCTGTTTCCTTCTGACTTAAGCCTTCAATTTTTAGAAGTATAATACTAGATTTCTGTGCATCTGGAAGTTGGTTTAGAGCTTCGAAAAGTGCACGGTAGGCTTCTTTTTCTTCCAATAAAACACCGGGGTGTTTCCATTCGCTTTTATTCTGATCAATTTGAGAATCATAACCAAGTCCGCTATGCAATGGCCTGCGTTTTCGCTTTCTTAAGTAGTCAATTGATGTGTTGATTGTGATTCTGTAGACCCAAGTTTTGAGCGAGGATTCTTTTTTGAAACTCTTGCTTTTATTGAAGACCTTAAGGAAAACATCTTGAGTGATTTCTTCTGCTTCTTGGTTATTTTGGACGTAATTTAGCGCAACATTGTAAACTAAGGCTGCGTGTGTATCATAGATTTTTTCGAAACGCTCCAATTGGTTTTTTTGTTATTTTTTTAGACGTCGGCTTTCTTTTTTTCCTTTTCTAAAAGGCTGCGGAGATTCTTTTTTATTTAAGTCTTCGAAAGAGACGCGGCCAGTAATCGATGAAAATGATGAACGCCCTGTTCACGTTTAGGTGAAAACCTTCCTGTTTTATAGGTCGATGATTGAAGGCCCTTATGGACGCCTTCAACAACAAACTCATCTTCTCTTTCAACCTTATCAAGTAGTGCTCCAGCACCTTCCTCTAGCTTATTTTCGTCCCAGACATATGAACGGAAAAGAACGCGTGTTTTGTGCTTTGATATAGGCCGAACAATATTCACTGACAATCCCCAGGGATAAAAATTAAACATCATATTTGGGAAAACCCAATAGTAGTATGCCGATACGGCTTTGCCAGAGTCTGGGTGCCCTTCAGGCAAATCAAATACTTCGTCACCTCCTGATGCATAACCAATTTGCAGAGAGCCATTGTCAAAAAGTTCTGTTTTATAAGCTCCGTAGTCTAGCGCAGCGTTCAGGTCTTCATGTACAAAGGGGATATGAAACCCTTCAAGGTAATTGTCGCAGTAGAGCGCCCAATGACAGTTCACCAAGTAGTCTTTGTTGTGATTTGGGTCAATAATAAAATCCTCCAATGGTAGAAACCCAATACGTTCTTTCATTTTTGAAAACACAGCATCAATCGCCATGTTACTATCAATACCGACAAAAAGGTGAGGGCCTAAGAAAGCAGTTTTAAATGCTTTAAGGTGATCGCATGCACGAGGGAAATTTTCTACATCTGAAAACTCGGGCATAAACTTTACGGCTCCGTCGTTCTTCCATTGTCTTCCATGGTAGCCACAAGTAATCCGTTTAGAAGGCCCTTCATGATGAAAGATGAGGTTGCCCCGATGGGTACAAACATTTGAAAAGCAAAAGGCTTTACCGTCTGTTTTTTTTAGAAAAAAGGGTTCTTCAATAAAACCTTCAATAAAGCGAAGTGGTTTAACAAAATCTTCAACGGGAAGGAGCTCTGAAACGGACCCAAACCATTGAAATGAGTTACCGAAAACGTTGTCTTTTAATTGTTCGAAAACAGCATCGCTTTGGTAAAAAGAAGCAGGGAGTGTTTCTGCTTTTTTAATGTCTGGATCAATATAAAACTCGCTCATGATATTCTTTTCTATTTTAAAAGTAAGTAAAGCACTTCAATTTTAAGCCTTGGACAAAAGGACGGAGTGTATGGCTTCAACAACTTCTTCTGCATTTTCTTTCGTAAAAACTAAGGGGGGCTTTGTTTTTAAAACACTATCAAAAGGCCCGTCAGTACTAATGAGAATGTTTTTGGTTCGCAGTTGGTTTTTTATTTCTTGTGCAAGTTTTCGGTTCGGTGTACCATCATAAGAAATGATTTCTATGCCGAGAAAAAGCCCTTCACCACGAACATCTCCTATCCTTGCGTCCTGTTCCTGGACTGATTTGAGAAGAGATTTATAGTATGCACCGACTTCTTCGGCGTTTTCTTGTAGCCCCTCTTCTTCAATAGTTTGAAGTACTGCCATACCAATCGCACAAGAAACAGGGTTTCCACCGAACGAGCTAAAAAACTCAACACCTTGCTCAAATGAGTGTGCGATTTCTGCGGTGGTTACAACTGCTCCAATTGGGTGCCCATTGCCCATAGGCTTGCCTAATACAACAATATCTGGCACAACTTCGTGCATTTCAAAACCCCAAAACCAAGAACCAAGCCGGCCAAAACCTGTTTGAACTTCATCGCTAATACAGACACCGCCTTGTTTTCTGATTTCTGGATAGATCGTTTTTAAGTATCCTGGGGCCAAAGGTACTTGACCGCCACATCCAACAATGGGCTCTGCAATAAATGCAGCAATGGAATCCGTGCTGTTTTTGATTTGTTTTAAGGCTTTTTCAGCGGAAGTCAAACCTGTTTTAATTGGTTTTTGGCTGTCATATTCGTTAGGTATTTCCGCTTTAATGATGTGGTTTTTCTGCCCTTCTCCTTTGAGGTTACTAAACTTATAATCGCTAATATCTATTCCCGCTTGGGTATGTCCATGGTAGCCATGTTCTAGCACCATCATACTTTTATTCCCACTGTGTTTTTTTGCCATTCTAATGGCTAAATCATTAGCCTCACTCCCTGAGTTAACGAAGAAGATTTTACTTAGAGTTTTTGGTAATTTTTGTAGCAGTTTTTCGGCATAGCTTGGAAGTAAGTCATACAAGTAGCGTGTATTGGTGTTTAAGGTTGCCATTTGTTTTTGCCCGGCAGAGACGACTCTAGGATGGGAGTGTCCGACATGTGGGATGTTATTGTATGCGTCTAAAAAAGTGTTCCCATAACCATCATACATGTATTGAAGGGCAGCACGCTTCATAAATACCGGATTCTTGTAGCTTACCGATAAAAGTGGACTGAAATATTTTTGACGTTTTTGTATTTGATGTGCAACACTATTTTGTTCTTTAACTTCAAAACCAAGCGCTTTTAAAAAGTGATTCTCAACACCTAAAGGGTTCATTTTTATTAGCCTTTCTAGTGATCGCCAAGCATTTTTTTCACTTACGGATGCATATTTATTTTCCGGCTGTTGCCGTTTTGCATTAGACGATTGACAAACACTAATACAGAGTTTTGTTGCAATGAGGTAGTAAAGAAGTTCAACCTCGGTTTCTTTCAAAGGAATTATATTATGATATGCTTTTAAAAAAGGAGTTGCCCATTCAAAGAAGGATTCTTTATCGTAGGTTAAATAGGTTAGCGCTGTGGCAGCCTCGTTTATTACAGGCGAATAAACCATATCTCCAAAATCTATAAGCCCCACGAGGCGATTTCCCTCGATCAAGACATTCCATTCGTTAAAATCACTATGAATGAATGACTTTCTTAAAGAAGGAATCAAGGGAGAGACATGTGTTTCGAATTGTTGAAAAAAATATAAAACCAGACGTCTTTTTTCGGGGCTAGAAATGTGTTTTATGTACTTTTTATTTAGGTGTAGGTTTTGTAGATCCCACGCATAGTTTCGCGCCTCAAGAGCATAACTATGAAAATCGGATAGTTTTTTGTTTAATTCAGCAAGAAAGGCGCCTAAACTTTCCATGAGCACATGTGTTGCTGGCGCATCACCTAAAAAATTCCCGGGCAGAAATGTCAGCATTCTACAGAGCTTTGTTTTTTTTTCAATGTGAAGTGTTTTAACAAAACTTCCGCAAGAAAAAGCAACAGGGATGGGTGTGCTTAAAGGGCCTTCTTTTTGAAGGTGTAAGAGGGCTTCACATTCGGCCTCTAAGAGTGCTTTTGTTTTTTTATTATTGGGATAGCTTTTAAAAATAAAGCGTGCATCCTTTGCAGTGATCAGGTAGTTCTCGTTTTCGTATCCATTTAGTTTTTTTATTTCTATAGGTACGATACCAAATGCTTGTGAAATTGCTTTTATCATTAGGTCTTAGATACTTTTTATTCGATTACTTTTTCATAGGCCTTTCTCGGGCTTCCTCGAAAGTAAACTTTACCGCAGTATCGGTATTCTGACTTTTCAAATAGAGACAGCATCGCGGGGTTGTCAAAATTGGTGTCTGCTTTTATGCTTTTAATATTGTTTTTTCTGGCAAAATCTTCAATGTATGAAAACATTGCTTTTGCTAACCCTTTGCCGAGATGCGATTCTGAGATAGCAACCCTATGAAAAACAACGAAATCACTATTTGTAACCCAGGACCCTTCAATTTTCTTATACTCTGGCTCATCATTGATTAGAATAGCGGTATACCCTACGATAAGGCGATCGATGCAAAGCACAAAACCAGAACCTTTATTTAAATCCCTTTTTAATACTTCAGGGTTAGGGTAGCCGTCTTGCCACTGGTTGCTACCGTCCTTTTTTCGTCTCAAAATAGCTTGCTGTATAATGCTCCAAATTGCCTGAAGGTCTTGCGCTTTTGCGCTTCTAAAATGCAGGTTTTCCATTAAATAGGTTTCATAAAACTTGTGTAATCGAAGATACAAAAAGCAATAGTAGCACACTATAAATCCTAAGCTTTTGTATTTTTAGAAAAAAATAAAATGATTAAATACAACCCTAAAACCTGGTTTAAACATATCGTTTCACTCAAGCACAGTGATACATTTACCAAGCTCTGGAAAGAGCTCATAGCAATAGGGCTACTAACCCTTGGAATCGCATACTTAGAGGTTACTTATGTTGAAAATACTGAGCCGTTAAATAGTCTAATGCAGGTATATTCTTTGGTGGGTTTTGCACTTTCTTTACTCCTTGTTTTTAGAACGAACACGGCCTATGATCGTTGGTGGGAAGGCAGAAAGAAGTGGGGAGAGCTTGTTAACAACTCAAGAAACCTTTCTTTAAAGATTAGCACCTTGGCTATGGATAATGACGACCGGGCCTATTTTCGAAGAATGATTTCAAATTTTGCATTTGCTATGAAAGAACATTTGAGAGAAGGCGTAGCCCTTGATCAGTTAGACTTGACGGCAAAAGAGCTTCAAGAAATAGAATCCTTTGACCACAAGCCCAACTATATTCTCAAGGGTCTGTACACGAGGTTAGAAGCTTTAAAACAAACAGGAGCGCTTTCAGAACAAAACTATATCGTAGTAGACACCAACATGAAAAGCTTTTCTGATATCATAGGAGCATGTGAGCGTATAAAAAACACCCCGATTCCATATTCTTACAGTGTGTTTTTCAAAAAATTCATCTTTTTATATGTTACAACCCTACCCTTGGCGTTTGTCAATTCTTTTGGGTATTATTCCTCAATTGTTTCGATTTTCGTTTTTTATATTTTGGTAAGCATGGAAATCTTAGCTGAAGAAATTGAAGATCCTTTCGGGACAGATGATAATGATTTACCAACAGACGGGCTTAGTGAAAAGATCAAATCAAATATTCATGAAATATTGGCGGACGACTAAAATTCTGTAACCTTAAATTAAAGGGTAATTTCTGCTACATTATCGAGATACTGGTTTTTGAATACACCAACAAACTTTTCTTTGTTGAGTTTTATGTATTCTATAGGATTGTCTCTATCCAAGCTCGGGTGAACGTTCTGTAGGTTTGTATCACCCCAAATGGCAAGCTCAATAATTATAGGAATCAGGCTCAAGCCCTTTTCCGTTAAGATATAGAGGTTTGTTTTTTTATTATTTGAAGGTTTTGTTTTGGAAATAAAACCCTTCTCTTCAAGACCCTTTAGTCGAGAAGAAAGAATATTTGTTGCAATCTTTTCGTTGGCTTCAGAGAGTTCTTTAAAGGTTTTAAGATTGAAGAAAAGCATGTTTTTAATAACCACCAAAGACCACTTGTCACCAATCATGTCGATTGCTGATGTAATAGGACAACTACATCGAAATTCAGCGTTCATCGAACATAAAAGTAATCAAATGTTCTCAAAAAAACGTTTCTCAATAAAAAACTTGTTTTATAAAAGTAATTTTATATTTTTGCTTGCATTATAAAAGCAAAACAAATAAAAGACATGAAGAAAGTATTGGTTACGGGAATATCAGGATATATAGGTCAACATTGTGCTTTGGAGCTTTTGAAGCAAGGGTATGCGGTCAGAGGCTCAGTTAGGAACATGGCTAAAAAAGATAAAATAACCGGTGATTTAAGTAAAGATTTTGATACGGAAGGAAAGCTTGAGTTCTGTAAACTTGATTTACTGAATGACGCTGGTTGGGATGCGGCAATGGAAGGGTGTGATTATGTTCTTCACGTAGCTTCTCCGTTTATAAATAAAGAACCTAAGGATGAGAACTTATATATTAAACCCGCCGTGGAGGGCACGCAAAGAGCATTAAAAGCCGCCAAGAAAGCAGGCGTAAAAAGAATGGTCTTGACTTCTTCTATGGTTTCAATGCTTGGCGATGCGGATGAGTCGATAGAGATGAATCAATCCTCTTGGACCAACGTTCATTCTAAAAATGTTTCTGCTTACGCAAAGAGTAAAACCCTTGCGGAAAAGAGTGCTTGGAAGTTTATAAAAGAACAAGATAAACCCTCACCTCTAGAATTGGTCGTTGTCAATCCAGGACCTGTATTTGGCCCTACACTTTCGGGTGATTTATCCGGCGCATCTATGGGCATGTATCGAGACTTAATTTTAGGTAAAATGCCGATGCTACCTCAGGCCTCTATTAACATGTCTGATGTTCGTGATATTGCTAAAATCCATGTTTTAGCCCTTGAAAATGAGGCGGCAAGTGGCCAGCGATTTATTGTAGGTACAGAAAAACCATACTCCTTTCAGGAAATGGCGCAGGTAATGAAGTCAAACGGATATGACAAAGTAAGCACCAAATTGGCACCAAACTTCTTGTTGAAATTGATGGCGAATTTTAATCGTGATCTAAAAAGTATGCGCGGTTTCATAGGTAAAACTTATACTGCGGATGTTTCTCCTGCAATGAAAACTTTTGATTGGAAGCCATATGATTTTAAAAGTACAGTTCTAGACACTGCTAAATCTGTACAGCAGGTCATAGATAATAAGTAGACCTTAAACTTTCCATAGAAACGCATAGTTCAAGTCAATCATTAAGGTGTTTGAAGCGCCATATTTAAAGACATGTTGTTTTTAAATTATAGAGCATTTATGCCGTTTGGCAGAGAATACTCGCTAACTTTAGATACAAAGTAGCTGACATGTCTAACTATTGTTTTTTTAATTCCGTAAAAGCTTGGGGAGGTGGAGAGAAATGGCACCTCGAGGTCGCTACTTACCTGCATAATAAGGGTCAAAAAGTTCTACTTATAGCGGCCCCAAATAGCCCTTTAGCTGAGAAGGCGAAGACAAAAGGCATCAATGTTCAAACCATCAAACTTTCGAACGTAAGTTTTTTAAACCCTTTTATTCTCCTAAGAATAGCACGTTTATTAAAGGGGTTTAAAATTGAGAGTTTGATTATGAATTCACCACGTGATTTGAAATGCGCTGGCTTGGCTTCAAAACTTATAAACTCGCCAAAGATCATTTTCAGAAGAGGAAGTGATATACCAATACAAGATAGTGCGCTGAATCGCTTTTTATATCAAAGAGTAGTTGATAAAGTATTGGTGAATTCTGAAGCCACAAAGAGGTCACTGAACAAGAACAATTCACAGATGGTTCCCGTTCAGAAAATAGAATTAGTACCTAATGGTATTGATACAAATCAATTTTTAGAAGGGCAAGTGTCGAAAGTGTATGAAAAGCAAAAAGATGAATTTGTATTATGTACTCTCGGTCGACTGGTCCCACAAAAAAACCATGATTTTTTAATCGATGTTGCGGTGGCATTAAAAAAAAGGGAATTGAAGTTTAAATTAATAATTGGAGGAAGCGGGAAACTTGAAACCGCTTTGAGAGATACTGCAAAACAAAAGGGGATTCTAAGTGAAGTGGTCTTTGCGGGATTTATTGAAAAGCCAAAGGATTTATATTTATCCGGAGACGTTTTTTTATTGTCTTCATTATGGGAGGGTTTTGGGTATGTGCTTGCTGAGGCAGGTCTTTGCGAATTACCTACCGTGGCATTTAATGTCTCTAGTAATGCGCAAATCATTCAAGAGGGAAAGACAGGTTTTCTTATAGAAGAGGGAGCTGTGGATCTTTTTGCAGAGGCGATTATTCGTCTTGCAAAAAACGATGATTTGAAAAATAAAATGGGTAAAAGAGCAAAACGTTTTGTAGCGGACAATTTTGAGGCTAAAAATATATTTGAAAAAGTGGAGGCGGTAATCCGTCCGGATTAAATAAAATTAAAATTATGGGCTTAACAAACAATGACATTTTAAAAAAACTAAGGGTTGCATTAAAAATGCGAGACGATGATATTGTAAAGGTATTAGCCTTAGTTGATTTCGAGATTAGCAAAAGTGAATTGGGTGCATTTTTTAGAAGTGAAGACCATCCTAAATATATGGACTGTCAAGACCAAATTCTTCGTAATTTTTTGAATGGACTCATTATTTATAAACGTGGTCCTAGGGAAGATAAAAGACAGCCGAAATCTTAATTATATAAGTTCGGTAATTAATAATTATTTTCTTTTAGGAATTGTTCTAAACCAGCCAGGACCTCTGGAAAGTTTTCTCTACCAAATCCAATTCGAGCATGCTTTGTGCCGTATTCAAAAGCTTCGGATGGCAGCAACATAATTCCTGTTTCTTTAACAAGGTTTTCTGCAAATTCTGCAGTACTGCTTTCTAGATGAAAACGAACAAATGCGGTCGAACTTGTAGGTGGCGCTTGAAAGTCAAAGAGCGCTTTATGTTTTTTTTGAAAGATCTTAAACAGTTCAATATTATGACGAATTTTCTCCAGATTTCTTTGAAGAAAATAATCAAGATTGTTCAACGCAATTGTGGCAAGTATTTCACTTGGGGCACTGCTACAAATAGATAAATAATCTTTAAAGTTTTCAATCTTTTGAAGCAGACCTCGGTCCTTTGATGTAATCCAACCAATTCGAACCCCTGCAAGACCAAAGGTTTTAGATGTGCCCCAAAGACTTATACTTTTTTCATAAACATCACACATTGAAGGCAGGTGCGCTCCTTGTGTATGATCGAGAAAACGATACATCTCATCACTGAAAATATAAACATCGTTTTTTCTACAGAGTTTAATGATTTCTAATTGCCCTTCCTTACTCGGGCTATAACCTGTTGGGTTGTGTGGGAAATTCACAATAAGTAGCTTCGTTTTTTTTGTGATTAGACGATTAAGTTGGTCAATTGCATAATCCCAAGCGCCATTTTCTTCAATCGGTTCCCATAAGGTTAGCTGACAACCAATATCTTTCGCAATTTGATACAGTGATTGGTACATAGGTGCCATGCAAACGACTTCATCACCTTTAGATAATAACACGTTCATTAAAACAAAGTTTGCCTCTCCGGGAGAGGTCACTATAATTTCATCAAGCTCAATGTTTTGATAATGCTTTTGAATCGCTTTTCTTAAGGGAACACTTCCCCTTGTCTCAGTGTATCCAAGTTTTAGTTCTTCCCAATCTTTTTTTTCTGATGCTGATGCGAGGCTCAATACTTCATCCATTCCAAATCCGTCACAATCAGAACTAGACATCATGTATTTTGCGCTAAATTCATATTTAGCGAAGTAGCGCTCTATGGCAAAATCTTTTAGCTTCACGCGTTTTGAGTTTTTAATTACAAGTGTAATTTACAAATAATCAAGTCCATTGTAAAAATGGGCTGTGAGAATTTTACAGCCAGTTAAAACAGCAAATAACGGGTCTTGGTATTGTTCTTGTTATTAACCTTAAAAACACTTATGAAAAAGACACTTTTTTTATCCTTGATAATTAGCTTTCAGCTTAGTGCTCAAAATTGCATGATTTCTTTAGAAGCTTTGGACTTTTTGGAATACGAATATTCAGCTGTACAACTTGGTTATAAAGGACCGGTAAAGCATATAGAACGATTTCATGAGACTCAAAAAGAAAATGGTGATTTCGAGATCATTCATGGTGTCTGGGGCGACCATTATTTTATTGACGGGTTAAATTTTAATGAACAAGGAAATTTGACCTCGATGTACCAAGAAGATAATTCAGGGGATACAATGGTTGTTATTCAAATCGAATATGACAAACAGCATAGAATTTTAAGGGTCGCTGAGCATGAAATGGATATTTGGAAAAAGCACGAACCTTTTAAAGGAGAAAACTGGTCTACACGAACACTGCAGTATACCTACTGTGCAGAGGGAATCGCTTCTATTCTAGCAATAGGAAATTGGCACCTTGGCAAGTATGGTGATACGTGTCAGGTGGATTACATTTATGAAGGCTCTCGTTTGGTTCAAAAGAAAACTTTCAAGGTTGGTCGCTACAAAACTTTACTAAGTACCCGCCAGTTTGTATACAACTCCAATGATGGTAGATTGAAGCAAATGGAGGTTGGTATTGACACCTTGGGTCATTCTAAAGGGGTTTACAGCTATAATTATCAGATGAAGAACGGCGGTTTGTCAAGCAAGGTTTTTAGCCCGGAAAATGCCGATGAATGGGAAAGAGAAGGTACGTGGTACTTTGATGAAGACAACAACCTTAAAAGTTATGAAAGCGGAGATACTTTACAAGAGTCTTGGTATTGCTTTAAAGCACTTTCTTATGATGAATTTAACAATGTTGCTTCAGAGTATTCAAATTCGGAATACGATGGAAGGGACCGTAAAGAAACGACCTATAATTATATTTATGACGACAAAAACAATTGGGTCATCAAAAATATACGTATTCAAAATCAGATTGATTTTGATGATGAAACAGAAAGGGTTGATGTTTACCGTAGGACACAGAACATAACGTATTACAAACTTTAAACTAAAAAAAAGGAGATGGATTAATACCCATCTCCTTCAAGTTTATTTAATATTAAACAAGCTGAGGCTGCTTATAATTTGATCACTTTGAAGTTTTTTTCAAAAGAACTATTGAAGCATTTCACAAAATAAGTCCCAGATACATAGCGCGCTAAAGATATTTTAATTTTACCTGAGCTGGTTTTTGTCAGCGCACCACTTTTAATTATTCTACCCACATTATCGTAAACAAGAATATCTATTGCCTCATTGAGTGCATAGATCGATTCCACCTCTAAAGTGAAATTGTTTGTTGTAGGATTAGGATAGAGCTTGATCCTATTAATTAAAAGTTCATCAGAGATTCCCACCTCTTCAACTTCGATAGGTACCACCTCTTCATAGTTACAAATATTTGATTCGTCCTGAACAATTACATTATAAGGACCAACAGGCAGTTCAGTGAAGATATTTGTTGTTTCATAGTTTTGACCACCATCAATACTGTATAGGTAAGGGCCTTGACCTGAGGTAGGAATAATTTCAATGGATCCATTTGTTGATACTACAGAGGATGCATCGATAGCTATGATGTCGGCTGACGTGAATTCACAAAATTCAAGAGTAACATTTTCAACATAGTCACAAAGACCACTGGCACTTTGCACAACGACAACGTAAACTCCCGGGGCTAAACCGTCGAATGTATTTGAATTTATAAAAGTTTGCCCACCATTAATACTGTATTCAAATGGCCCAACACCAGAGTTGGTGTTTATTGTTATTGAACCATCGTCAACACTACTTGAGGACGCGCTATACACATTCACTGTGGCGTCAACACTACACCCAGATCCGTCAGGACAAAAGACTTCGACTACTTCTGATCCAAATTGCCCATTATTGACAACAAGAGGTTCTCCAGACGAGTTGGTAACCATAAAGTCACCGATTCCATATCCACAACAGATACCATCTCCGTAGGAGTCATAGAAGTACAGAGAATAACAAGAACTATAGTCTAAACAGATATCCTCTACATATTGATTTCCATTTTCTAAAGACCCACTAGAGATCATTTGACCCGTTACCTCATCAAAGAACTCCCAAGATGTTTCGCCAGGATAATTATCAGGATTAATCGTGAACGTAATAATATCATAGTCTGAATCTAAGTCTATAGTCGTGGCTGTTGAATTATTCGTTAAATCACCATCGAGTTGGCCGTTAACACTTAGTAGGTTTAGTGTGATATTATTATTTGTGGCTTGCAAGTTGCTGGAATTAATACTTACTTCTACTACGTTTTGTTCTAAGAAAGGAATATCAACCGTAGCATTAATAATATCAACTGCCGCACCATTAACGAAAACCTGAATAGACACATCTGTTATTGTTACTGCACCTTGATTCGTAATAAAAACCCCACCTTTTATAAGGTCGTCACAAACAACGTCTAGTGCGTCAATGGAAATGGCACCATCAAACTCATAAACTTTACTAAGAACCATGTTCAAGGTATCGTTATTGCCGTATTCATCATCAGCATGACTTACAATTGCTGTAATGTCGTAATCTCCAATGTTTGAAAAGTCTTGAGGAACTGAAAACTGAACATCGGCATCGCTAAATGGTTCAATCGTCTGTGGAACACTAAAAGACTCAACAGAGACACCATCAACAATGAGTTCAACATCAAAATCACTCATATCGTTTAGCCCGTGGTTTGCAATATTTGCCGTAATCAATTCGTTGTTTCCGAGATTAGCGGAGGAAACAGGGTCAACGATGGCTTCCACGCCTAAATCGTAATCCCCGTTAATATCAGCCCAAAATGATACCCATGGTCTTGCCTGCTTAATTACTAATTGATCTTCTGCAGTTACTTTATATTCGATATCCATACCGAAACCTTCGGCACCAACAACATCATAAAGAATGGCAAATTCATCATGGATGACAGAGAGATATTCTCTCATCTGGTCAAGGTATTCAATATCCATTACGAGCTCTCCAGGATTCACTAGATTTGAAAGTCTTAAAACCAAATACCCCCCACCCTGTGTAGGGTCTTCATATAATAAGATCTCTTCTGGAACTGAATTTGGATCTGGGTTTGTAATTAAAGATTCTCCCACCTGTGTATTTAGATAAAAAGTACCTTCGGTATCGTAAATAGGATCAATACTAATACCTACACCATTAGATTTTTCTTCTTGAAAATTAGGGTGACAAAGGACACCCATAGCAGCCATAAAGTGATCAACACGATAAAAGTCTCTTTCCTCATATGCTCTAAAATTCCACATACTTGCATAAACCTGTTTGATCGACTTTGAGATATGTCCCTCATCTAGATGTTGGGTTTTCGAAGTATATAATCCTGCACCACTGAATCCAGGTAAATCTTCATTGTTCGTGCTAGAACGACATCTTACAGCCGTACCTTCAGGAAAGTCATCATGCATTGTTTGTAGGTCATCCATGATCCACTGCGGCATTGGGGCATCCTTAATGTCTCTTCTAAAATCTTTAAGCCTTTCTGTTCTAAAGTTTATATCATTTTGAAACGTTGGATTATCAATCATAACCTGTGCTTCCTCATAAAAATTATTAAAGAGCATAAATTCATGATAATAGTAAAATGGAATTCCAAAGCCATCAGGTATTGTTCCTTCTGGAAAACCAAAGGATCGCATGGTTGCCACATTCGAGCATTTTGCACCAAAAGCGGTCGACATTGTGAATGCAATAGAGTCTAATGGCTTAATATCGGTGATACTTAAATCTCTTACGGGGATTTGTGGCTCTGTTGGTCTAAGGTCTTCAAACCAGGCGTTCACCTCTTCTAGGGTGGCTTCTCTAATTTGGAAAGTCTCGTTTTCAACTTTATAATAAATATAGTTACCAAGAAGGTTTCCAATAGAATCAATTGACAAAGGATCTGCGATGTACGCATTTGGAACATTGTCCTGAATTGCACGCAAGTTTACGTGCGATAATGGTGTTTGGATTACAGATGTAATAATACCGCCAACCCTAGGCAATGAGTTTGGTAATGCATCATATAGAACGATATCCCTGCTTCCTGGAGTTTCGTTCAGATCTGTCATATGCTTAAAGAAGCCATAACCTTCTGCTTCATGAAATGGGATGTAATTAATATCACCGAAAACTTCAGACTCCAAGACCACGTCTATTCTAGAACCTATAAAACCGTCAGCGTAATTACTAAGATGTGTATTTTCATCAGCTTGACCGATGAAGTGGTTCATATTGTTTTGTAAGAAAGGCATGTTTGCGATTAACAACTCATATGTTCTCTGCGTAGCCTCAAAGTCATAAGCGTCACCGAAAGAGAAATTGAATGAATAAGTGCCAATTACGCCACCGGAACTAATTTGATTAGGATTGAAAACGATTTCACCTGAGCCATCATCTCCCGATACATTGGCACCTATGCCGTTCCAAAAATTTGCATGAATAATATAGGTGTTACTGTTTATAAAATAAACCTTTGGTTCAGGAGTATCTCTATCTAGGATCCCAAATTTGACATACAATTGATCATCCAAGAAAGGCGCCCAACCCACATTTTGTACTGTTGCTAAATCCATAAATGTTTGCGCATCAGGTATTGAAGTTGCACCATCAGTAAAAGAAATTGGGGTAGCATTATTTATGGGTGCGTCGTTAGGCATATTATTATATTCTGTAATATCATCAATACCGTCACCGTCATAATCATCAGGGTTAGCCATATCGTGCTCTGTGATTGTATAGTTCTCAACGGGATAAGCTCCTGCCGGCTCAGAGATAGACATTGTGCCATTTACACCGATAGTTAAAGAAACCGCCCAATTGTATGTTGGACTGTGTTGGGCGTGAAGCACATAGTATTTACCAGCTTGACCCTGAATAGATAATTGTACCTGTCCTGCAGTATTGACGGAATAATTGTCAATTGGAACACTTTGACCGAATGTTAAGGCGGACATAAAAATTATACAAAAAAGCAATAGAAAATGTTTCATAGTCAATATTGTAGGTTTAGTTTTTACCGATAGCGGTACCCAAGTTACGAATGTTTCATCAAAGAATACGAGTCCAATTATTCTAAGATTCATATTTAACGTAAAGATATCGCCGTTTTGAGTAAGTTAATCGCTGTTTTTACAATAAACAGTAACGGATTTTAGAGGTTAAAACAAATCAGAAAATGGAGTCTTTACATTCAAATGCAGAATGAAAAATTTGTAGACGCCTTTTTTTCTTGTAAATAATGACTTGATAAATACGATCATAAATATCTAAATCAAAGGCACCCATTTCTTTTTCTGTCAATAAGCCCGCCAACACGCCAGTAGTATTGCTATGACCAACCACGAGGACATCTTGTTTTGCGTCGATTAAAGTCTTGGAAAAAGCAATAAGATCATTGTCTTTATATTCTTGGATTTTTAAACCCTGAGAGCTTGCTGTTGGTTGGGCCGTTTTTTTGGTACGAATATAATCTGTGCTGTAAACAGCATCCAGTTTTACATCACTTAAAAAATTACGAAGTTGTTCTGACCTTTGTCTACCACAAGATGTGAGATCTGGGTCTCCAAATTCATCCGTTGATAGGTCTTTTTCAGCGTGGCGAACGAGATAAATGGTAAAAACCTCTTTGTTTTTAATTGTTTTACAAGATTGAAAACTGAGTATAATTAGCGCAAGGAATATAATTTTTTTTGTCATATCGAAAGATACATTACTCAGCCAGCAAAGAAAGTGAAATCGAGTTTTTTATTTTATGAATTAGGTCTTATGGCATACAACGTTTTGGCTAAACTGCGTTTTGATGCAGTTTAGGTTTTGTTAGCAAATGTTATTTTTTCATTACCCTGAGCATTGTCCTACTACTTTTGTCATATAACTCTATAAAGTAAACTCCAGATGGACCATTTATATTTAATTTCAAATGGTTAGTCGCGGGATATTTTTGATTAAAAATAGCTTGCCCTAATGAATTATAGATTAAAACTCTAACATCTTCAAACTTGCTTTCGTTTTCAATAATAAGTTGCCCATTAGTAGGATTTGGATAATATCTTATGTGGTGGGTATTGTAGTTTTCTGAAAGCTGGGTTGTTGTCACTCCCATCTTATGTACAAATACATTAGCAATGCTATTAGATGTTAAGTTAAAAACAGCCGTTGTATCCGAGTTAAAATCTATTGTACCTCCAAAAGTACCGGTTGTATATATATTTTCAGCGGCATCTAAAACAACAGAGTAAGCTCCAGATTCCCCAGCAACTCCACCAAATTGTTTGGCCCAAACAAAGTTACCTGCCCCATCTAGTTTTGAAATGAATGCATTAAAGCCATTAAGTGCAGTAAAATTGAAACTATCGTTACCTGGATCAAAATCAACGGTACTTCGAAAGGCTCCGGCAGTATAAACATTGCCAGAGGCGTCAATATCCAATGAAAGACCTATGTCAAAGTCAGCCCCTCCTATTTGTTTAGCCCACAAACAATTGCCAAAAGCGTCTAATTTTGTAATAAAAATGTCCTGAATTCCAAAAGAAGTTAAACTAACTACACTGGTTCCCAGGTCAAAATCAACTGTCTCCTGAAAATATCCTGTAGTGAAGACATTACCTGTGTTGTCTAATTTTACAGCAAAACTTTGATCGTCTAGTGAGCCACCAAAGTGCTTGGCCCAAATAAAATTACCAGAGGCACCCAATTTGGAAACAAAGACATCCCTACCTCCGAAAGAAGTCAGACTATCTGCACTTACACCAGGATTAAAATAAACAGTACCTTCAAAATTACCCGACGTATAGACATTACCCGTAGCATCAACTGTTATACCGTATCCCTCCTCAGAACCTGTATTTCCAAATTGGCTGGCCCAGATGAAATCACCCAGTGTGTCTAACTTGAGCACAAAGGCATCTTGAGAACCTGCATATGGTATTAGGTTGTGCACACCTGCCCCGGGGTCAAAATCAACCGAGTCAGCGCCAGAAAAAGAGCCTGTTAAGTATATATTTCCTTGATTGCTGTATGTGATAGACTCCCCGCTTTCTCCTGAAACCCCTGCTATTTGTTTTACCCATACAAAGTTGCCTAAAGCATCATGTTTAGTGATGAAAATATCTATAGATCCCGCTGAGAATAATTCAAATAAGCCGGATCCAGTGTCAAAATCCACCGTATCTCTAAAAGAACCTGTTGTATATATATTGCCATTGTCATCTACTGTAATCGAGTTAGCTTTATCATCCTCAATACCGCCCATATTTTTGGCCCATATAAAATTGCCTGCGGCATCTAGTTTGGAGATAAAGATGTCCTTTCCCCCTAATGAGGTTAAGTTAAAAACAGCAGTTGTATCAGGATCAAAATCCATTGTTCCTTCAAAGTACCCTGTAGTATATAAATTACCAGCGTTATCTAATGCAGATTCAATATATTCTCCAGCGCCATAACTCGCACCAGCAAACTGTCGCACCCATTCAAAATTTTGTGTAAATGCTTTTTGTGAAAAAATTAAAATCAGGGTTGTAAATAATAATGTATTTAGTTTCATGTTTCTTTTTTTAATAGTTGCTAACGTTTCGGCTAAACTGCGTTTTAATGCATTTTAGGTTTTGTTCTCTACTGGCTGTTGTTTCCTAATTTAAAAGTTAGTCCTCCTCTAATTATCAGTCCTTTATCCAATTGTTCACCTAAAGCATAACCCGAAGATTTATACCCTGATTGTAATGTTAAACCAAATATATGCTTTTCCGAAATAATGTCGTAATTGAGAGTAGTTACTAGTTGACCACCTAATCCTTCAGATTGATGACCCTCTCCATTGATGTAATAATCGATAGTCGGTTGCTGCCAGATCTGCCCGGATAGATTAAATGAAAGCCTTTTTTTTACTTGTAAATTCCAGGCATTTAAACTCACTCTCCATGATGGAGCGAAGGTTCCATCTGAATGACTAACATTTAACTGTAGCAGTTTTGAGTCCAGTTTAAAATAATTTTGGTAAACAAGTTCTGGTCCATAAGGTGTGTATTCAAATCTAAATCTTGGTAGATATTTTAGGCGAGGAGATAAGCCTATCATTTTCACAGCACATGAATGTCTACCCTTAATTAAGTAATCGAAGAATAAAGATTTAAAAGCGTAAAAGTTTATAGGATCAGTTAGCATGCCTATTAAACTATAAGTTTTCATCTTTTCCCTTGTCAGCTTTTCTGCACCATAAAAAGTATTAATCAAATTTCTATAAGCATTGGGGTCGCCCCATGGGTTAGTAACAAAAGCTGTGTAACCGGGCATATCATTGCTGCCATATAGATATGGAAAACTGAAATTATGACTAAATCTACCTTCTAAAATTGCATTCTTTCTTAAAATATCGGAGAATACAAGATTGGCTTCTGAGCCACCGAATTTTACCGCTAATTGTTGTTGAGGGGTTTCGTTAGGGCTAATGTTATAAGAGATGTAAGAAAAATCGCTGCCAGGGAATGGAGGTGGTAAGTTGTAAACGATTTCTGTAATTTCTCCTTCTGCTTCAATCATTCTATACCCGTGTCCGAAACGCTCATGGTTCATGGTCATCACAAAATCTGTGAACAAATAGTTAACGAAAAAAAACTTGGCAAAACGATAAATTGGATTTATCACATAACGGCTTTTTCTTTCTTTAACAAGACTTTTTGGGATCACTAGTGAGTCTCCATAGTCAAATAAATGAAAGCCTGCATTAATATTTTCCCCAGCAAAGTTCATTCCGAGCTTTTGCTCATATATTAGGTTAAACCTTGATTGGGAATACAATTGGTTGAAGCATCCAAAGACTGAAATTAATAGTATGAAGATTATTTTTTTCATT
>JAQXCN010000021.1 GCA_029251865.1 Crocinitomicaceae bacterium
TCTTATTTAGATAATCATTTGCGGTGCAATTTTTAAGATCTACACGCTGCATGTTTTTATTCCATAGTTCGCGTTCGTGTGGTGAAATTGACCAGTCGGTTCGTGCCTCTGATTTAACTCTTGATTTTCGGACTCTCAAATAAATTGGAATCTGCTCAGTTGTCTTAGATTGCTTTCTATCATTAGGATAGAAGATAATTGTTACTCTTCCCATAGGTTTGTTTTTATCGGTGATGCAATAATAAATAGTGAAGGTGATGCAAGAGCATCGGAAATTTCGACCGATATCGTGTTTTAACGAAAATGTAGAAAAGCAAAAAAGCCCTTAAAACAAGTGTTTCAAGGACTTTAGATAGATTTTGGATTTCTCCAAGTGATCCCCCTGGGGCTCGAACCCAGGACCCACGCCTTAAAAGGGCGTTGCTCTACCAACTGAGCTAGGAGATCGGTTTTGAGGGTGCAAATATAATTGGAATATTCAGTATATCAAACAATAAAAGGGGTAAATTTATCAAAAAATTATGCTTTTTTTTCTAACGTATTGTGAATGAAATGATAAAACCGAAAAAATATAGGATAATTATTCTTGTAGGCTTGAGTGGTTCAGGGAAAACATCCATCGGAAAGGCTTATGCAGAGGCGCATGACTATGCTTTTTTGGACAGTGATACTGAAATTGAAAAAAAGACGACTAAAAGCATTTCTGAGATTTTTAGCGAAGGCGGGGAGCAGCTCTTTCGCAAGTATGAGAAGGATTTCATTCTTGACATTTCTCCGCGTCAGGATATGGTGATTTCAGTTGGCGGTGGCGCTTTGACCCAAAACGAAGTGCTTCAATTTTTGAAGGCGCTCGGGCATGTTGTATACCTGAAGGTGAATATAGAAGAATTAACAAAGCGATTGTTGAATTCAGTTCAGCGCAGACCCTTGCTAAAAAGCCAATCCCCAGAACAAATCCAATCGGATTTGCACAAACAGCTTGAAAAGCGTCGTAGCAACTATCTTAAGGCCGATACGGTTATAAATGCTGAGGGCACGCAAAAAGAGGTTTTGAAACGTTTAGCATCCTTTATCAAGGAAACTTAATAGAGGTCTTTTCGGAATCCAACGTTGAATATAAAGAAGAGAGGGGAGTATAGGTTTGTGTTTTGGGCCGTTACGTTATTCGGAACCCCTGCGATATTGTATTGTGCACTGATATCAAAATACACGGTACCAGTTCCTGGAATTGTGTATTTCACACCACCTTGAACACCTAAAGCAAAAGAAATAATTCTTCCATCTTCCTCGCCATCACTAGTGTTGTAATTGTTTTCCCATTCGTACACGCCTGTTATGTCTGTTTTTTCATAATCACGTTTAATGGAATTAAAAGCAAGTAGAAAATTACTTCCGCCATACCCTGAAAAACCATTATCGTAATCATTACCGATATAATACCGTGTACCTCCTTCAAGAGTGGTATAGTTGAAAGATGAAAAGTAATTTACTTGAAGCTGATAAGGTATTGTAGTTAAATCATTACCAGTGACAACGGTTGTACTTGAATTATCTTCATTTTGAGCAAAATATTGTCCTATTCTGCCATAAATAGTAACGTCATTATTTCTAGGGAGCTCAAAACCACCATGAACACCAAAGAACGTTTTCTCAGATTGAAAACCTCTGAGGAAACCTGTCCCGGCGCTGAGGCTAACTTGCGCATTAAGCGTTTGTAAGAATAGAAAAGTGAGGGATAAGAGAAAAATATTTTTCATTGCTATTGTAATTTATTAAAAACAGGACAAGTTAGTTCGTGAGCACCTTCAATAAACCCGGAACCCTTTAAGAACTCTGACACAATTTCCTTGCCAACAAATTTAAACTTCTTTTTGAAGACTTTAATCCATTCTTCTAAAGTTATTTCTCCTTTTTGCTTTAACCAGTTGTAAAATGAACCATACTGGTCTTGGAGCTTCAGTATTTGTGAGGCATTATAAATTATTGCATCAATTTTGCCTTTGTGTCTTATAACACCTGTATTGCCCAATAGTTTTTCAATGTTTTTACGTTTATAGTTTGCCACCTTTCCTATATCAAAGTCAGCGTAACCCTCACGAATACTTGCAGATTTCTTCAAAATTGTGTGCCATGAAAGCCCGGCTTGATTGATTTCTAAGATGAGCCTTCCGAATAGTTCATTATCATCGGTACAGGTCCTTCCATACAGCGTGTCATGATAAATACGATCAATATGTGAAGTTGATAACTGACTACAATAGACACAATAACTCATAAGGATCGTGGGAGTACCCAATTTCGAATAAAAGGGCCTTCGTTGAAGAGAAGATCGAGGATAGATAAATCCTGGATGTACCCATGCGACTCGTAAAAAACCTGTATGTATTTTTTTTGGATAGCTTGTTGCCCAAACGCGAAGTCTCTAAAGTCTTGGATGTGCTCCTTTTGATAGTCCTTCGTAGATTTCGCCGTAAATGGTAGGTCAAGCACCTTGTAAAAAAACTCAAGAATGGATGTATTTAAGGTTACCAAATGGGTGTGCTTGGTATAAATTAAATCCTTTATTTCATGCGCATATTCCTCAAAATAAGGTGCTCCTGCATAGGCTGTCCGAATACCTCTCCAATGTTCATTTTGCCAAGCCGATTCATGGTCAATGCGTATATCTTTTGTCAATGATTTTGAACCGAATGGTTTTTTAACTGGGATACTTAATCTTAGTTTACCATTACTCGTAGCAATATCACATCTGTTCCTGATCGTTTGTTTGGGGTAATGCTCAAATAATTCAATCGCGTGATTCTCATGCGCTAAGTAGGATTTCAAGTAAGAAATACTAGGGAAATAAGCGCTTGGGAAAACAGCGATCATTCGATCCACTTAAATAAACGCTCCCATCTTACCCCCATGTAGTCGCTTTTTGAAAACCAGACTAAAGAAGCACGACCGACGACATGGTCTTCGGGAACAAAACCCCAAACCCGAGAGTCGGCAGAGTTGTACCGATTGTCTCCCATGAGCCAGTAGTAATTCAAGGCAAAGGTGTAGGTACTTGTTTTCTTTCCATCTACATATATACCATCTGCTTTTTCTTCAAGTTTATGTCCTTCGTATGCGGTTATGATTCGTCTGTACCAGGCAATATTATCCGGGTTAATAGTAACACTTGTGCCTTTTTCAGGAACGGTAAATGCGTGAAAGTTTGTAGGTGTATTGTTGATGTTGAAGTCTTTTGGAAAGTAGTTCATGTTATCAATCAATTCTTCACCCCGCGGCACATAAGAAGTATCGTCAGAGTATTGTTTCTTAATGACGAGGTTAAGCTTTATTTTATAATCTTTTTCTATACGCTTTCTTTCATCTGCAGTGAGGGTAAGTACGTATTTGTTGGGGTTTCTGATGTCTGCATCCTTGAAGTCCATTCTTGTTTGATTTGGAGCATTTTCTAGACCATACTCTTCAAACATTTCAGAAGCACCGGGGAATTCAACAATACTTTTGTCAATTTCGTATTCAAGGCATTGGTTTTGAGCAACCTGAGCAGGTTTCCCATTGACATAAAGAACAGCGTCTTTTATTTCTAAACGATCTCCAGGAATACCAACACATCTTTTGATGTAATTTTCTCTTTTATCTACAGGTCTGTAGATCAGTCCGCCGTGTTTTTCTGGTAGACTTTCATTTGGTCCCATGTATTCTGGAAAATTACCATTTGCGAGGCGTTCTCTTGCTATTTTTTTCCATGGTTTGACATTTTTGATGTAATTCTGACAGAATTCTTCATATTTCAAATTGAAAAGGCTGTCTGACAGCGTTTGCTTTGCTTTTTGAAGCTTTGCTGCATTTGCTTTTTGATACTGATAAAACGCTTCACTATTTAAAATACCATGGTAGTCATGCCCCATAAGTCCGTTGGGCATCCTTGGGTCATAAACTGCAGTGTCTCCTGAAGGGTAATTAAATACCACAACATCATAGCGCTCAACATTACCAAGACTCGGAAGTCGAGTATAAGATCCTTTCTCAAAATCAGTGTAAGATTTCATGTTTACCCATGGAACTGTATTATGAACCAATGGATAGGAGAGTGGGGTCACCGGAACCTTTGGGCCGTATGCAAGCTTGTTGACAAATAGAAAGTCACCAACCAAAAGTGTTTTTTCCATTGAACCTGTTGGAATTTGAAAGGGTTCAAAAACATAGGTTCTAATAATACTGGCTGCAACCAAAGCAAATAGAATCGAGTCTCCCCATTCTTTTACTCTAGACTTGGTGCCTGGTTTATCTCTTGTGACCATGTCAATAGAGACGGCTACAATATGCCCAATAACTGGAAGCGATAGGAACAATGCGATGTGATCTCCCCACTTTCTAGTGTCGCGCTCTGCGGAGTTGGACCAATTGGTTTCAGCACCAAAAAAGCTATCGTCTCTGGTACATTGTTGCATCAAGTAGTAAGGAAAAAATATACCTTGAAGCGTATCTGTAAAAGAATAATATCCAAAACGCCTTACATACGATAGGTTTGCTGTCGCCCACATCACCAAGTGAATCCCGGGGAAGGCTAGGAGTAAGGCCCAAAATGGTTTTTTACACGTGATCTTGAATACGACATAATAGTTGTATCCAGGAATAAGTGCTTCCCAAGAGGCGCGGCCTGCTGCAGGGAAAGACTTCCACCACATCGCTATGTAGGGATGGACAAGTAAAAAAATGTAAAAATATAGTATGCTCATGTTATTTTAAATTAAGTACATCACTCATTGTGAATAGTCCTTTTTTGTTTTGAATCCATTCCGCTGCAATGACAGCACCGAGTGCAAATCCTTTTCTGTTATGTGCTTTATGTGTTAAGGTAAGTTCGTCGATATCTGACGAAAAGCGAACCTCATGCGTCCCAGGTACATTCTCTACTCGCTTCGAGTGAACTGGAAGTGCACCCGAGCCGCCGATATATTCACCATCCTCAGTCTTATTAAAAGATTTAAGTTCTTCCAAAATGAGTTCTACCATGGTAATGGCTGTTCCACTTGGTATGTCCAGTTTCTCCGTATGATGTATTTCCGTAATCGAAGGTTTATAGTCATATGCGTCCATGAGTCTGCTAAACTTTTTAGTCATTTCAAAAAACAAATGAACACCGAGACTAAAGTTGGAAGCATATAGGATACTTCCATTTTGAGTTTTGGTTTCTTTTTCTATGTTGGTCAAAGATTCATCCCAACCAGTTGTGCCAACAATGACAGGTAAATTTAGCTTTAAGCATTGCTGCATATGGGGCACTGCAAGATGTGGAACTGAAAATTCAATGGCTACATCAGCATCTATTTCTGTAGCATTCATGAAGGGTAGGTCCTCTGAAAATACGTGCGCGATGGTGTGGTTTCTTTCAAGGGCGACTTTTTCAATCTCCTTACCCATTTTTCCATATCCAATTAGTGCTATTTTCACGAGTGCAAAGGTATGATTATTTGCTTACTTGAAATTCAAACTTATGTTAATTCCAGGGGTGTGTCTTCCAAGAATAGTTGGCTGAACACGGAGCGATAAATCTTCACTTACATCAAAAGATATAAAGTGTGATTCAACACCAGCATCCAAAATCTGAAATAGATATACTGCGCCTATTGCAAGAATGGACAAGTCTCTTTGGTCTAAATATTGGCGATAGAGGTAAAGCACACCTTGGTCATCATAGGATGACCATTCAGGATTACTTACAATACCGTCAAGCCGGGAAGTATATTCCGCGCGCAGGGATTGTTGGGTGTTTTGATTTTCAATAAGTGTATAAATTGTGGCGCCAAGTCCCGCATAGATTAATGGGACTTTCCATATGGCATGCCTGAAGCCTTTCTTCTTTATAATGCTATTGTATACTTGTCCACCACCTGGTAGAATTGCAGAGAATAAAACTGCTTTATTGAAAGGGTGTACTGAACTGGTGTCTGTTTCTACCGCTTGCGTTCTTGCTGGAAAACACAGCAGGAAAATAAAAACTGAAGCAGCTAAGGATTTCATTTATTCAAAAGCAATTTGATGAGGCGCTGAAATTCCTCTTCACTAGAAAAGTTCATGAGTATTTTACCTGAACCATTTGCACTCTGGGAAATCTTAATGGGCGTATCGTAATATTTTGATAGGTCCTTTTTGGTTTCTACAGCAGGGTGTGCCTTGGAGGTATTGGTGCTTTTTGACTTTTCATTTTTAACCTTTTCTTCAACGGCACGAACAGATAACTTATCAGCAATGATTGCTCTGAATTGTATCAATTGTTCTTCTGCTGAGTCGATGGCAAGTAAGGCTCTTGCATGCCCCATAGAAATTTGTCGATCGCGCAAACCAGCCTGAATCTCTGAAGGTAATTTTAAAAGCCTAATATAGTTGGCAATATTAGATCGAGACTTGGAGATTTTCTCACTCAATTCTTCCTGCGTCAATTCACATTCGGACAATAATCTTTCGTATGAAAGTGCGATTTCTATTGCATTGAGATCTTCGCGCTGTATGTTCTCTACAAGCGCATACTCCAACATGTTTTGATCGTTGGCAATTCGAATGTAGGCGGGTACTTTTTTAAGCCCTGCAAGTTGGGATGCTCTGTACCGTCTTTCTCCTGAAATCAACTGGTATTTGTCGTGCCCCATTTTACGAACCGTAAGAGGTTGTATTATACCATGTTCAAGAATGGATTCCCGCAAATCAAAGAGTGCTTCTTTTTCAAAGTTTGTTCTAGGATTGAACGGATTCGTTTCAATTGAAGTGAGTAATATTTCAGATACAGAACCAGCAGGAGCTGTCCTCGCCGATGTAACGTCTGTTTCTGAATTTTGTAGAATGGCGCTGAGTCCTCTTCCTAATGCCGGTTTTTTGTCTGAATTAGAGTTCATTGTCTATTTCGATAAATTTATCACCGTTTTCAATTTTAGTAAGGTCATTTTTTTGAAGGATTTCACGCGCAAAGTTTAAATAGTTGATGGAGCCTTTGCAAGAAGCATCATGCATGATAATCGTTGCACCATGGCTTGAAGCTTCACTCAGTGTTGTGTTTCTATGAATGACGGTATCAAATACCAGCTCTTGGAAATGAGTTTTTAATTCATCTACGACTTGATTGGCCAGTCTTAATCGAGTGTCATACATTGTTAAAAGCATACCTTCTATTTCTAATGACTCATTTAAACGACCTTGCACAATTTTAATAGTATTCAGTAATTTACTGAGCCCTTCAAGTGCAAAATACTCGCACTGAACAGGGATGAGAACAGAATCTGCTGCTGCTAGAGAATTCACAGTTATTAGACCCAAAGAAGGAGAACAGTCAATAAGAATAAAATCATAATCATCTTTTACCTTCTCTAATGCCTCCTTGAGAAGATATTCTCGATTGGGGAGGTGAATCATCTCTAGTTCAGCACCAACTAAATCAATGTGTGCCGGAAGAATGTCAAGGTTTGGACTTTCCGTTTTCACAATGACATCTTTGGGATGGTAGCCTTGGACCAGGCAGTCATATATATTTTTAACAGCCGAGGGGTTAAATCCAGTACCTGAGGTTGCGTTTGCTTGAGGGTCAGCATCAACGATCAATGTCTTATATTCTAGCACGCCAAGACAGCCACCTAGATTAATGGTTGTGGTCGTTTTTCCAACGCCACCTTTTTGATTTGCAACTGCGATAATTTTGGCCATTCTTGTCTAGTTTGTATGAGGTAAATTTAAGAGAAGATGTGCTTGGATTTTGTCCTTGACCAAGATAGTTTTCAACTAAATGAGATTTATTTTTGTTTATATCTAGGGTGCTTTAATTTTGAACTTATCTTTGTGAATAAAAAATAATCTTCTTTTTAAGGTTTTCTATTCTTTGAAACGAGATTTTTTTCGTAATATTGCACCCCGAAATAATGGGAATACAATTCAAAAGAGATGAATATTATTAACGAAATACAAAAAGAAATCACAACAGTTAGTGAAATGCCAAATTTCTCAGCTGGTGATACAATTGCCGTTTCTTACAAAATTAGAGAAGGTAACAAAGAAAGAATTCAGCAGTTTCAAGGTGTTGTAATTCAGAGAAGAGGAACAGGTGTTACAGAGACGTTTACTGTTCGTAAAATGTCTGGTAATGTTGGTGTGGAAAGAATTTTCCCAATTTCATCTCCGTTCATTGATAGTATCAAAGTAATGAAAGAAGGTTCTGTGCGAAGAGCAAGAATCTTTTATTTTAGAGAAAGAACCGGTAAGTCTGCTAGAATTCGTGAGAAAAGAAGATTTACGAAAGATTAGAAATCAGCAACAAGAAAAAATATTTGAGGGCTTTAAGCCCTCTTTTTTTTGCGATAATAATTTAGTGTATAGAAATACGGCATTCAGTTCTTCTATTTATTTTACGATTGGCATTAGAAGAATTTGGCACCTTTGGTTGGGTTTCTCCAAATCCTATTGCTTCTAATCGCTCAGCGGAAATTTCTTTTTGAATTAAATAAGCTTTAACCTCAAGTGCTCTTTTTTGCGATAATAGGAGGTTTGCATTGGCATCGCCTAAATCATCTGTATGTCCCTCAATGTGAATGTTATATTTATTATTGTTCCGAAGATAGATAGCGAATAGGTCAAGTATTTCTCGCGCATCGTTAAGGAGCTCATAGGAATCGGTGTCAAATAAAAGATTATTTAATTCGAAGGTATTGCCGCTTTCTACAGAATCAATAATAATTGTTTCGATCTTTATCGTTTTGGAATCATTCTTGGAAATTTCGGCTTCAAGTTCCTTCTCTGTTTGTGATGAATATGGAATTTTTTGTTCCAGAATTTTGTTTTCAGGAATGCTATCCTTCGGTATCACAATCTTTTTATCAGTGCTATCGGCCCTATCCTTTCTAATTAATGTGTCATCCTCATTCTTTTGATTTTCAGAAATATTGTTGTTTGTATCAACAT
>JAQXCN010000024.1 GCA_029251865.1 Crocinitomicaceae bacterium
GTTTCTTTTTGATGGTGATGGGCTTCTAGATAATAATGATGATTGCCCCAGTATTGCTGGTCCTATTGAAAATAAAGGTTGTCCATACAAAGACACAGATGATGATGGACTTTTGGATAAAGATGATGAATGCCCTAAAACAGCAGGTCCTATTGAAAATAAAGGATGTCCAGTCATTGAAAAAGAGGAACAAGAAATACTGAATACAGCTTTTAGTAATTTAGAGTTCGAAACCAATTTAGATGTCATCAAAATAAGCTCAAAACCTGCACTCGTTGAGTTGTCTAACACCCTCAAAAAGAAACCTGATTGGAAACTAAAACTTTCTGGTCATACTGACAATGTTGGAGATAATGATGCAAATATGATTCTTTCGAAAAAACGTGCGGAATCTGTGAAAAGGTTTTTAGCATCTCAAGGTATTGATAAAAGTCGCCTTCAAACAGAGTTCTTCGGTGAATCAGAACCCATATCAGATAATGCCACGGCTTCAGGTAGACAAAAGAACCGTCGCGTCGAATTTAAAATCATTTTTGATTGATTTTTTTTATTAACAATAACTGATTTTTAATTTATCAAATGTTCTTTTTATTATCTTGGAGAATAAACTAAACTATAATAAAAATGAAAAAATTTGCATTACTACTAACAGCGGCGTTTTCTATGACGCTTATCTTGGACTCTTGTTCCGTTCAAAAACGTTACCATAGAAAAGGATTTACAGTAAATTGGAACAACGCCTCCGTCAATATGAAGAAAAACCGAAAGGTTGTTCATACTGAAACGATTCAAGAAGAGGTCATCGTGTCGAATGCGACAAAAGAAAAACTCATCAGAAATTACGAGACTCCTATTTCAATGGATGTAGCATCGGCAGTACCATCCGTTTATGCGCCTTCATTAATTGACGAGACTTCTCAAAATACAGAAAAATTTCAGATTCGGTCGGAAAAATCAAAAACGTTCAAACCAGTAAAAGAACTGAATAATAAAGAGGTAAAGTCGACAAAAAAAGCTGCACAGAAAATCATCAAAGCGGTTAAAAAGAATCAGCAAAAAAACTCAAAAACGGATACAATCATCTATATCTTATTGATTTTACTCGTACCATTTGGAACGACAATCTCCATGTATCTTTATGAAGGCTCTTGGACCAGCCGTGTAACTGCAAACCTTTTACTTACTCTTCTTTGCGGATTACCAGGATTAATTCACGCTTTAGTTGTAATATTGGGAAACAAATAAAGTATTGAAAATTATTTTTAAAATGCTTCTAGCCCTTGTGCTAGGGGCATTTCTTTTTTTATTCTTTTTACCAGCTGATCACTTTGACTCAGGCCAAAGTATGTGTGCATCTAAGTGGCTTTTTGACATAGAATGTCTTGGTTGCGGAATAACACGTGCGATAATGCACCTTATGCATCTTGAATTTCAAACCGCATGGGATTTTAATAAACTATCATTTGTAATCTTCCCTATCGGATTGTTAGTATGGATTCATGTTTTTGGACTTCTTATCGGAAAAAACTACTTTTCATTCTTCAAAAAACTTTATTAAAACCAAAATAAAACACTCGTTATCACAACAATACCAAACACAAATAACTGAAGGTGTCCCCCTCTAATATTGTTTTTTAAATATTTTAAATTCTAAAGCATCCTTTAAGGAATGTAAACGTCTTTATAACACTCACCTTGCTACAAATAAACCAATGCGCTACTCTCTTATTACCTGTGCGTTGCTTTTTGGATTTTTTACTACAACCGCAAAAGCACAGAAACAAACTTTAAGTGTCGGTCATGACCTTAACCAGACCGCCACAAAAAGTAAAGAAAACACAATTCGCTGCTATACCATGGAAATGGATGAGCAAAGAAGAACGAAACATTCTGAACTGCCCTCTTTGAATGAAGAAGAGCATCTATTTCAGCATCAACTGGAAATCTACAAGAATACCAAAGGTGGAAAAGGTGACAATATGAATAAGGCCACCTTGCTAACCATTCCATGTATTTTTCATATCATTACAGACGGTAACGGCGCAGAAAACATATCTGCAGCTCAGGTTCAAGCCCAAGTAGACCAATTAAATATTGATTTCCGAAATCTTGCAGGGTCGACAGATCCAGTGGCCGCAGATGTTGAAATAGAGTTTTGTCTTGCTATTTTAGATCCATCCGACAATCTTCTTCCAGAACAAGGTATAAACAGAGTTACAGACTATGGTGAAGGTCCTTTTAATACCGGTTTTATTGACGGAACTATTAAACCCGGAACAATATGGAATCCGGATGAATATATGAATGTTTGGGTTGCTGATATTACAGGTGGAATTCTTGGTTATGCGCAATTCCCGAGCAACTCGGGACTGGGAGGATTAAATGCGAATGGAGGTGCAGCGACAACAGATGGTGTTGTTCACCTTTACTCAACCATTGGCTCAGTAGCTAATCCTTTTCCCGGTGGTGCGCCATATAACCTTGGTCGAACAATGACCCATGAAGTTGGGCATTGGTTGGGACTAAGGCATATTTGGGGAGATGCAAACTGTGGTAACGATTTCTGCGGAGATACGCCACAGTCACAAACTTCAAACTTTGGCTGTCCAAATCTAACAAGTTGCGATGGGAATATAGACATGGTGGAAAATTACATGGATTATACCAACGATGCTTGTATGGACATATTTACGGAAGACCAAAAGGATAGAATTCGCACTGTAATGCTAAATTGTCCGAGAAGAGCATTATTACCATTGTCAGAGAAATGTGGCCTACCCCAACCAAATATTAGTTTTATAAACACCAATGGAGGATCTGTCAATGAGGGTGTAAATTGTGACTTTATAGACGTCCCTGTAGACTTACAAATCTCTCTTCCTCCTACAGAAATTGCTACAGTAAGCTTTACGATTGGAGGAAATACAACAGCTACACAAGGCGTTGATTTCGATATTATACCGACAAATATTACATTCCCAGCCAATAGTTCAAATAATCAAAACTTTCTCATTCGCATATATAACGATGCACTACTTGAAGCGAACGAAGTCATTGAATTAGAAATTGTAGTTACCACAACAGGAGATGCTATTGCTTCGTCGACGGCTGGCGTATATACGATTACCATACTCGATGCTGATTTTGTCGCTTCTAATATTCTTTTCGAAGATTTTGAGACTGGTGGATTAGGTGGCTTTACAACACAAGGTGCTGCGGGGTCTGATTTATTTCAAAATGGTAATACCGCTAATGCATCAAGTCAATTTTGGATTATTGATCCCAACAATACGACTCAATTTGCCTACACCAATGATGATGCCTGCAACTGCGACAAATCAAATGATATATTTACTTCCCCACTTTTTGATTTAACAGGAATTACCGGTGATGTCTTTTTTGAATTCGATCATGCTTTTTCTGCAGAGACATATGAGACTGCCGATATCGAAATAAATACAGGGACAGGATGGTTAAATTTGAATACACTAACCAATATAAGTGCAAACAATAATAACACTCTTACTACCCCATGGGTCATTGGAAATCAGATACTACTAACACCATATATCGGCGCAAACAATGTACGGGTTAGATTCACGTATAATGATGGAGGGAATTGGGCATATGGTTTAGCTATCGATAATATTAGAATCTACACTGACACACCCATAGAATCGAATAACCTTTCTGGTATAGATACACAAACTACTTGTGGCGCTTACGCTTGGATTGATGGAAATACATATACTACATCAAACAATACGGCTACCTACACTATTGTCGGTGGTGCCGCAAATGGTTGTGATTCCTTAGTGACTTTAGACCTTACAATTAGCAATACCGTAAATGGAACAGACCAACAAGCTGCTTGTGGAACATTTACTTGGATTGATGGAAATACTTATACTGCATCAAACAATACGGCTACCTACACTATTGTCGGTGGTGCCGCAAATGGTTGTGATTCCTTAGTGACTTTAGATCTTACAATTAGCAATACTGTAAATGCAACAGACCAACAAGCTGCTTGTGAAACATTTACTTGGATTGATGGAAATACATATACTACATCAAACAATACGGCTACCTACACTATTGTCGGTGGTGCAGCAAATGGTTGTGATTCCTTAGTTACTTTAGACCTTACAATTAGCAATACCGTAAATGGAACAGACCAACAAGCTGCTTGTGAAACATTTACTTGGATTGATGGAAATACATACACTGCATCAAACAATACGGCTACTTACACAATTGTCGGTGGTGCAGCAAATGGTTGTGATTCAATAGTCACGCTCGACCTTACCATATACGCAAACAACAGTACCATTTTCACAGAGACATTTGACAGCGGAACAATTGCAGGTGCAAATGCCCCTGTATTATACGGTAATGGAGGTTCAGACTTTAATCCAAATTATGCCCTCAGTGGAACATTTTTTGGTTGGTTCAATGTTCAAAATGGTATTGGAGATGTCGACATTTATGAGCAAAATTTTACAGGATTACAGATTGGATGTGCCGTTTCAGTTGCTGTTTGGATGAGAAGTACCATACCAGTATCCGATGTAACAATGACGTTATCAGACGACAATGGAATTATTTTAAGTGTTTTAGACCCCATATTATCTGGGGCATGGCAACTTGTAACCATTAGCGCTACTGTTACTACAAGTGGTCTAAACTTTCTTGTTCACTTCAATAGCACGGGAGGTAATGGTCTTGATGTCATTATGGAGGACTTAACTGTAACCCAATCATGCGGAATAGATGCTATTATTGCTCCAGTAAGTGATCAATGTCTAAATGGAAATAGTTTTACATTCGATGGAATGAATTCCTTGTCTTCTGCAGGTATTACATCATATATTTGGGATTTTGGTGATAACAGCCCATCGATTAATACACCTAGTGCGATTTATTCCTATGCTAACTCTGGGACCTATGATGTGAATTTAAATGTTTCAGATGGCGTATGTTTTGATGATACAACCATACAGGTAAATGTATACGAAGATCCACTTATCGACAATCCTTCGGATGTCATTTCATGTGATACATACGTTTTACCATCACTATCCTTTGGAAACTACTACAGCGGATCCGATGGCTCTGGAATACTATTAAATGAAGGAGATATTATAGATATAACGCAGAGTGTTTTTGTTTTTGAAGCAACGAATACGGTTCCTTCATGCTCAAATGAAAATGAATTTATAGTAACAATCAACAATACGATAACAACTACTGATTTTGAAACGAGCTGCGGCCCTTATACATGGATTGATGGTATCACCTACAACGAAAGCAATACTACAGCAGTCTACACTTATCCGAATGTCACTCCTTCAGGATGCGATTCAGTGGTCTTTTTAAATTTAACTGTAGCTAGTCCGACTGCAGGGACAGATGTTCTTACTTCTTGTACTCCAATTATTTGGATTGATGGCAATACATATACCTCATCAAATAGTACTGCGACATTTACAATAATAGGTGGTGCATCAAACGGATGTGATTCTACAGTAAATCTAGATTTAACAATTAGTAGTGCTGTTTATGGTACAGATATTCAAGTCGCCTGTGAAACATTTACCTGGATTGATGGAATAAATTATTCCTCAAGCAACAATACAGCGACCTTTACATATCCTAATGGTGCTGTTGCAGGCTGCGACTCCATAGTGACTTTAGACCTGACTGTAAACAATTCTATCAGCTATTTAGACGTGCATGAAAGTTGTGATAATTTCACTTGGATTGATGGCAATACCTACACGGAAAATAATACATCAGCCTCTTTTATATATCCAGGAGGCGCAGCAAATGGCTGTGATTCTATAGTCACTCTCGATCTTACAATTAACAACCTTGAAAATCTAAACCCAGGTATTGATCTTTCGATTTGCGATGGTGATAGTTTCACCCCGAACGCCTCTGGAGCATTATATTACTCGTGGAGTGACGGACTTATCAATGGATCATCGTTTACACCATTAATTGGCTTAAACGAGTATACAGTAACAGGAACAGACATTAATAACTGTTCTGCATTTGCAAGTGTATTTGTGAATGTTTCTGCAGTGCCTTCAATCTCCTTTAACACTATAGATCCATTCTGTAAAGGAGAAGCATCAGGATCAATTGCTATTGACATTGCAGGAGGGACAGCTCCCTATTTTATAGAATGGAGTAACCAAAGCAATGAAGCCAATCTTCCGAATCTACCAGCTGGAACTTACAATGTTATTGTAAGCGATGACGCAGGATGCGAGACAGCGGCAACACAAATACTTTCTGACCCTCTTGAACCTTGCTATGAATTACCAGAAGCCTCCTTTTATGTTCCAAATTCATTCACACCAGACGCTGATGAACACAATCAAAACTGGTTCATAATACTGGAAGGTGCAGATCCCCTTTCTTATTCTTTGAGAATTTATAATCGATGGGGAGAAACTATTTGGGAATCATACGATATTGAAGCAAAATGGGATGGTACCTACAGAAGTCTTGATGTTCCCGAAGGTACATATACATGGCAAATTGAATATCAGAATTTAGTAGAGGGCAAACGAATCTATGAAACCGGACACATTAACCTGCTGCGTTAGCTCCTAATAACATTAAGCAGATGGTTTCAAATAGCTACTAGACTTACATTTTCAATTAAGAATTATGATAAGCTTATTTATGTCAAATCGAATACCTCAATTTGTTGACCATTGACAGGAACTATTGATCCTATCCTTGCCCCCACTAGATTTTGAGCAATTGGAGAATTACCCGAAACACAAAGTACCTCTGCTCCATTAAATTTAATTTTCCCAAGTGGCAAACCGATAAATAACAAACCTATACTTGTTGAAACCAAGCTTCCAAAGGTAATTTCATCAGAATCCTTAATATTCTTCAATTTTAAAAGAAGCACATCAAGATTCACTTGATTTTGAAGATTCTGGGCGGCCTTATTGCGTTCTTGCTGCATGAGTTCTCTAGAAGTATCATGCTTATCACCAGCCGTGCTATGCGATTCAGCATCTATTGATTGCTAAATTTCGTCCAAAATTTTGGAAGAAGCGTCAATTCTATTTCTTATTGAAACGTGCATTTCATCCAGTAATTTTTGTTTCAGAAGTTGGTTGATATCCTGCATTCAATAAAAAAAGATTATTTCAGGTTTGTGTATGGTACGAAAATAGTATTTTCAAGTGATAAATTATTTTATGAGATTTCTTTCTGTTTCTTTATTTCTTATTTGTTTCAGTTCAATTGCCCAAGAGCACATGTCTCTCATCTTCGTAGGCGACATTATGGGGCACGGAAGTCAAATTGAAGCTGCATTTGAATCAAAAAATAACTCCTACGATTATAAGAATGTATTTGAACGAATAAAGCCCATTTTATCGAAACCTGATTTCGCTATAGCTAACCTTGAGGTTACATTGGCAGGACCACCCTACAAAGGATATCCTCAATTCTCATCTCCCGAGGCGCTCGCAGTAGCATGTAAAGAAAGTGGTATTGATGTTTTGGTGACGGCTAACAATCATTCATGTGACCGTGGAGGAAAAGGTATTGAAAGAACAATTCAAACGCTTGATAAGCTAAATATTGCTCATAATGGAACCTATAAAAATGAAAAAGACCGTAGATTGAGAAATCTTCTAATTCTTAGAAAAGATAATATCAGGATAGGACTTCTAAATTATACATATGGAACCAATGGACTAAAAGCGCCAAAGCCTACTAGCGTCAATTATATCGATACAAACCAAATAAAACGAGACATTCAACAAAGTGAAAAAGAGCAGCTTGATGGCCTAATCGCTTTTGTACATTGGGGCAAAGAATACGAAACTAAACCCAATAAATACCAGATCAGGATTGCACAGTTTTTATTTCGTAATGGTATTGATATTATTATTGGAGGACACCCACACGTCATACAAAAAACACAATTTGACACAAAAAAAAATAAGCTTATCGCATACTCCCTCGGTAATTTTGTATCAAATCAGGCAAGTACAAATACGGATGGAGGAATGCTGTTGGAAATAGAGTTAGAAAAAGTAAATGGAAAGCTTATAATAAATAATGCATTTCACCATCTCATTTGGGTCAATAAGCCGACACGAAAAAACAAAAAGATTTTTGAAGTCCTACCCTGTTCAACATATCCAGCTCAGGAAAGCATTACAAACCCTAACCATATCTCCAAAATGAAATTGTTTATTCAAAATGCACGTAAAATAATGAAGGATAATTTAAATGTACCTGAAGAGAACCCCGCTCAGGTTAACGGATAGAAAAATCATTTTGAACACATCGCTGAACAATTGCGGCACTATTTAGTGCTAGTGGGATTCCACCACCAGGATGAACGGTTACGCCTGCAAAATATAAACCCTTAAGTGACGATGAAAAATTAGGATGCCTGTAAAATGAGGCCATAGTTGAATTTGAAGCATTACCGTAAATTGAACCATTTTTCCCTGAATACATTCGCTGCATCATAACTGGATCTAGGTTCTCTTCCTCTTCGATAAGTGGTTCAATATCTTGATTTAGTATTCTACCCAGCTTCTTCAGAATATTCGCTCTAACACGTTTTTTCTGAACTTCCCAATCCTGTCCATCATCAACAGGCGCATTAATCATAACAAACCAATTTTCACAACCCAAAGGCGCATCTTCTTTTTCCACTTTTGATGAAATATGAATATAAACTGTAGGATCATCAATCAAAGTCTTTTTTACGAACAGCTGATTGAATTCATCTTCATAGGTCTCAGAAAAAAATATATTATGTACGTCCAATGCATCAAAAGACTTCTTAATACCCCAATAAAAAACAATGGCAGATGTTGACTTTTCTTGACTTAGAACTTTAGAAGGTCCAGTAAATGCAGGCAACAACTTTTCATAAGTAAAATGAACGTCCATATTGCTTGTTACTAAATCACAATTTAAAATACCTCTTTTATGCTTAATCCCCGTCACACGTCCTTTTTCATGCATTATTTCTTCAACACGTGTATTAAAGTGAAAATCCACGCCCATTTCTACAGCTTTTTTATAGACAGCATCACTTATCGCAACCATTCCTCCTTTTGGCATGAATGGACCCACATTGAGTTCAAGGTGGGCAATAATATTAAACATTCCTGGGCTTTTGTAAGGGTCACTCCCGTTATAGGTGGCAAAACGATTGAATATTTGAACGGTTTTTTTATTGTTAAAAGTTGATGTATTCACGCCATTCATAGTAGAAAACAAACCATAAAACGGCAATCTTTTGATTGCTTTAAAAATATTAGAATTCAACCAGTGCCCAACACGATGCAAAGATACCTTTATGAAAACGGGATAAACTGCATTGTAATTCTTTTCAAGCCGCTCCAAGAACTTCAATACTTTCGATCTATTCTCACCTAGTTCATTGCTTAGTGCTTCTGCAACCGCATCCGAACCTGACGGAAGAGAAACTTTGGTACCATCTTCAAAAAAATAACAGCAAGAAATAGGCAATTTATTGTAATCGAAATTGATTCGCTCGCTCGCGTTCAATTGCAGCAGTTCGTCAATTAAATGAGGCTCCGTAAAGACAGAGGGTCCTCGATCGAAACGATAAGCGCCAAGCTGTTTTGAATTGATTTTTCCACCATAAAAAGAGTTTTGTTCAAAAACATGAGTTTCGAAACCTAACGAAGCTAACCTTATCGCTGTTGCCATACCCCCAATTCCAGAACCTATAATTGCTGCTTTCATCACGTGGCAAAATAACAATTGCGCTTTGATTTTAGTTCTAATTGTTCGGATAATAGAACTAAAAAACGTAAAACAACATATTTAGAAAATGTAAAAATGACAATAACCCTATGTTTTACAAGTAATTCAGGTGGGTTTATCAACATTTTTAGTCACTTATCAACATTTTGCGCAAATTTTAGCCCCCAAACCTTGACTGACATTGATATTCGGATATATTTGTTCTGATAAATATTTATTAATCATATAAAACAAATCATTATGAACAAAGCAGAATTAATTGATGCAATGGCAGGTGACGCTGGATTATCTAAAGCTGACGCTAAGAAAGCATTAGATGCATTTGTAGGTGCTACAACTGGAGCATTGAAAAAAGGTGACCGTATTTCTTTAGTAGGATTCGGATCTTTCTCGATCACAAAAAGAGCAGCACGTGCTGGACGTAACCCAAAGACGGGTGCAGTTATCCAAATCGCAGCTAAAAACACTGTTAAATTCAAAGCTGGAGCTGACCTATCGTCAAGCGTAAACTAAGAATTTATTTGATTTTTAAAGGCCATCACGTTGTGATGGCTTTTTTTTATTCTATTTTTAAGTTGGTGATTGCTTTCGAATCACGCGCCAAAATAATGCCGGCAGAAAACGCTTTAGGGTGACCGCCTTAGTTTCTTTATTCCCAATAAGAACTTCACGTTTCTTTTTTACTACAGCCGTTAAAAGTTCCTCTACACAAACAGAAACATCCATTCCCGTTTCTTGATTATGGTCCATGTCTCCGTGTTTATTACCATCTGCGGACAAGGCATTTGTAGAAATCGGAGTATTGATCTTGCCGGGACAAACCACAGTTACGGATAAACCGTTAGACTCCTCTTCCAATGCCAAAGACTCATAATACCCGTGCAACGCATGCTTTGAAGCACTGTAAGACGACCTCAAAAAGAAACCAAACTTCCCCGCTATACTACTTATTACGACAATTTGACCCTTACTTTTTCTCAATGCGGGCAATACGGTTTTGGATAAAAGGACATTACCAAAAAAATTAACCTCCATTATCTGACGAACTACCTCCTCTGATGATTCAGCAGCAGTTCCACGCTGACTTATTCCTCCATTTTGAATTAAAATATCCACAACTCCATATTTTGCGATGACCTCATGATACCTTTCAGAGAAACTCGCTGAATCCGCCAAATCTAAAGGAAGCACCATGTGTTCGTCAGTATTGACAAGATTACCTTTTAACTCTTCCAATCGCTTTTTATTTCGTGAGGAAAGAATGAGTTTTGCATTTTGTTGCGAAAGTTGAATACTAAGCTCTTTTCCAATGCCTGAACTTGCTCCCGTAAGCCATACAACCTTACCATCAAAATTATTTGCTTCTGCCATAAAACAAAGATACAAAACAAATAAAGGTTGTTTCTTTTGAGATTCCTTACTTTTACGGTTCAAGATATGAGCATAAACCGAATTAGAAATCATTTTGATGAAGCATCTAAGGTATTGGAATCCTTTAATACGGATGAAAACCTAAACCTTATTAGCCATGCTATTGCACTTATGTCAAGCGCTTTATTGAATGGAAATAAAATAATTAGTTGTGGAAATGGGGGTTCGATGTGCGATGCAATGCATTTCGCTGAAGAACTTAGTGGGAAATTTAGAAATGATCGAAAAGCATTGGCAGCCCTTTCCATATCAGACCCAAGTCATATTTCCTGTGTAGCAAACGATTTTGGCTTTGAATATATATTCTCAAGATATCTAGAATCTGTAGGTATTAAAGGAGATATATTATTAGGGATTTCTACCTCAGGCAACTCCCAAAATGTGATAAATGCAGTTGAGACGGCTAAGAAGAAGGGAATTCAAACCATAGTGCTCACTGGTAAATCAGGTGGTATTCTTGCAGATATCGCAGACCTTGAAATCCGAGCACCAAAAAGCCAATATGCCGATCGGGCTCAAGAAATACACATCAAAGTAATACACGCACTAATTGACGGCATAGAAGCGTCGCTTAAGCTTTCTTAGATTGCTCCTTTTTAATCGCTTCCATTTCCTCTTTTGAATATCTCCTTATTCTTATATTCAGGAAGCCATAAAACAAAGTCATTAATGGACTGATGAGATTAAAAAAACAAAACATCCAATACGTTCCAGTGGCCACACCAAGAACTCCTGCATGATATGCGCCACACGTATTCCATGGAATTAAAGGCGATGTAACGGTTCCCGAATCTTCTAAAGTCCTACTTAAATTCTCAGGCTTTAAACCTCTATCGTTGAACTCTTTAGAAAACATCCTTCCCGGAACCACTATGGCCAGATACTGATCTGAAGTTGTCGCATTAAAAAAGATACAAGTTCCCGCGGTTTTCGCAATTAGTGAACCCGCAGATTCTGTACTGTTAATAAAACTAGAGGTGATTCTTTTGAGCATTCCTGTCACCTCCATAACACCTCCAAAACACATTGAACAGATCACTAACCAGATCGTATTGAGCATACCACTCATACCTCCAGTTGATAATAATTCGTTTATGGACACATTGCTAGTTTCAATATTTGAACTCGATGCAATAGTACTAAAGAAAGTTTTGTAGGATGACATAAAATAATCATCTGTGATTCCTGATAATTGATTAACGATATTCGGTTGAGCGATTATCGCGGCTACGCCTCCTGCTAGTGTCCCAAAAAACAATGCTGGCAAGGCATCCCATTTCATTATAATTAAACCAATCACAACCCCAGGAACTAAAAACAACCAAGGCGAAATTGTAAAGGTCTCCCCCAAAACCTGCTGCATAGATTCAATTCCAGCAACATCTGTCTTGGCATCGAGTGAGAGTCCTAAAAACAGGAAAATGATCAAAGTAATGAATAACGTGGGCACTGTGGTATACATCATATATCGTATGTGCGTGAACAAATCTGTTCCCGCCATTGCTGGAGCTAAATTCGTTGTATCTGATAATGGTGACATTTTATCACCAAAATAAGCTCCTGATATAATCGCTCCTGCAATCATTCCTTGACTTATACCCATGACACTGCCGATGCCTAAGAGCGCTATACCAACAGTCGCTATGGTGCTCCAAGAACTCCCAGTAGCCAAGGCCACTATTGCACATATAACACAACTTGCCACCAAGAAATAACTAGGATCAAGAATATCTAAACCGTAATAAATCATAGTAGGAACAACACCCGAAATCATCCATGTTCCGCTTAACGCTCCAATAATGAGTAAAATTAAAACCGCACCCAAAGAGGACTTAATACTATTTACCATTCCCTCTTGTAAGTCTTTCCATGAAAAACCTTGTCGAATACCAATAACCGCTGCAATGACTGCCGCAAAAAGCAGAGCAATTTGATTTGGTCCGCCCGTGGCATCATCTTTAAAAACATAGACGTTAAAAGCCAATAGAGCAATTAAAGCAATAATAGGAATAAGGGATTCGATAAACTTTGGCGACCTTGTTTTCGCGGACATACAGAATGGTTTTAACCAAAAATACGGATAATAATCTTTCAACAAATGAACCCCTTTGCGCTCCATCTGTTATTTTTGTACTATGAAGGATTCCATTGTAATTAAGGGGGCTCGGGTTCACAACCTCAAAAACATTGATGTTGAAATACCGCATGGATCTTTCACGGTAATTACCGGTGTTTCGGGATCAGGTAAAACATCATTAGCCTTCGATACGCTCTTTGCTGAAGGTCAGCGTAGATTTATAGAGAGTATGTCGTCCTACGCTCGACAATTTCTTGGGAAACTTGACAAGCCTGATATGGATTCTATGAAAGGAATAGCACCTTCAATTGCAATCCAACAAAAAGTAACTTCAAACAACCCACGATCGACCATTGGAACGACAACGGAGATTTATGATTATCTGAAATTATTATTTTCGAGAACAGGAACTACCTTCGATCCCAAAACCAATGAACCTGTAATCAAACAGACCACAAGTGATGTGATTGATTACCTAAAAACACTAGATAAAAAACAAAAAATAGCTATACTTTCACCGCTTCAAAATACAGAAAAATATAATATTGAATCACTTGTAAAACAAGGCTTTAAAAGAATTTATGTAAATAAAGAGTTTAATAATATCAACTCCTATGTTTTTAAGAAAAATGACGTGCCCTACCTGGTTGTCGATAGGATTGTTTGTGACTTTAGTGAAGAAAGTAATCTCGGTCGTTTTGCAGATTCTATTGACATGGCATTTGACGAAGGGGATGGATTTTGCCTGTTGGTTGATCCTACCTCACATCAATTGAAAACATTTTCAAAACGGTTTGAATCTAGTGGTGTTGCATTTCAGGAACCGAGCCTCCACTTTTTCGCTTTTAATAACCCATTCGGAGCCTGTACCACGTGTGAAGGATTTGGAATGGTCCTAGGTATAGATGAAAAACTCGTTATTCCTGATAGTTCATTAAGTGTTTATGATGGTGCGATAGCACCTTGGAGAGGAGATGTTATGGGGAAACACCTAAGTAAACTTATATACGCTGCAAATGAATTCAATTTCCCAATACACCGGCCTATTCAAGATTTATCTCCAGAAGAATACAAACTCCTATGGAATGGGAATAAGCATTTCAAGGGATTACATCAATTTTTTAAAGAGGTAGAACGAAAAACATATAAAATACAATATCGTGTTCTGCTTTCAAGATACAGAGGGAGAACAACTTGCCACGAATGCAACGGCACACGTTTACGTGGCGATGCAAGCTATGTAAAAATAAACGATAAATCCATTCAAGATCTCGTCTTAATGCCCGTTACAAAATGTCTTGAATTCTTCCGGCAGATTGAAGATGATTTTAATGACAGTAGTATTACCAAGCGTATATTACCCGAAATCACAAATCGATTAACCTACCTATGTGAAGTAGGTCTCGGTTATTTAACACTAAACAGACAATCCAATACCTTATCTGGTGGAGAATCGCAAAGAATCCATTTAGCAACCTCATTGGGAAGCGCACTAGTGGGCTCAATTTACATCCTAGATGAACCTTCTATAGGGCTACACCCAAAGGATACAGAAAACCTTATACACGTTCTTAAAAGCCTCCAGGGAGTTGGCAATACGGTTGTGATCGTTGAACATGAAGAGGAAATAATGCGAGCAGCTGATAGAATCATTGATATTGGACCAAATGCAGGCGTTTTTGGAGGTGAGATTATCTTTAACGGAACCTTTAAGCAACTGAATAAATCAAAGAATAGCCTGACTGCCGCCTACCTAACAGGTAAAGAAAGTATTGCTATTCCCGAGAAAAGAAGAAAACCTAAAAGGAAAATTACAATTGAAGGCGCCCAACAGTTCAATTTAAAAAATATAACCGTAGATATTCCTCTAAACTGCCTTACGTGCGTTACAGGTGTTTCTGGATCCGGTAAATCATCGCTCATCGGAGACATTCTCTACCCTGCTTTACGCAAAGTAAAGGGCATTAGTAATGATACACAAGGGGTTTACTCAAAAATAAGCGGAGACCTCGATACCATTCAAAACGTTGAATTTATAGACCAAAATCCAATTGGAAAATCCTCGCGTAGCAATCCGGTGACTTACGTAAAGGCATTTGATGAAATAAGAGAACTATTCTCAAGACAAAAGCTTGCGAAAACGAGAGGTTATAAACCCGGCTTCTTTTCATTTAATGTTCAAGGAGGACGATGCGAGGCGTGTGAGGGAGAAGGAACTATAACCGTAGGCATGCAATTCATGGCAGACGTTCATCTTGAGTGTGAAACATGTAAAGGCAGGCGGTACAAGACTGAAACATTGGATATTCTTTACAAAGACAAAACCATTCATGACATTTTAGAAATGAGCCTTGACGACGCCCTTATCTTTTTCGGTGCACAAGAAGAGCGTTTAGAATCAAAAATCTTAAAGAAAATCAAGCCACTTGTAGATGTAGGACTTGGCTACCTGAAGCTTGGTCAACCTTCAAGTACATTGAGTGGTGGCGAAGCACAGCGTATTAAACTCGCCTCATTTCTTGCGAAAGGAAATAAACTTGGCGCGACCTTATTTATTTTTGACGAACCAACTACTGGTCTTCATTTTCATGACATAGACAAACTCATCATTGCATTTAACGCACTTATTTTGCAAGGCCACAGCATACTCGTTATCGAACACAATACAGAGGTTCTGAAATGCGCTGATCACATTATAGATCTCGGTCCTGAAGGTGGTGAAAATGGTGGACACATTCTTTTTGAAGGCACACCTGAACAATTGATAAGAAAGAAAAACAACGAAACAGGTCGATTTCTAAGAAAAGTATTTTCCTCTTGATTTATTGTGAGCATTGATTAATTTTAAGTTATGAATCAAAAAATAACTATTGCTATTGACGGTTTTTCTGCCTGTGGCAAAAGCACGCTAGCCAAAGCTTTGGCGTCAAAACTTGGATATTCTTTTATTGATTCAGGAGCAATGTATCGGGGAGCTGCCCTCTTTTTCTATCGGTTAGGATTTGTATCAAAGGTACATCTTGATGAAGACAGCATTCATCGCTCCATCAATAATCTCAGTCTCAATTTTAAACTAATTGAAGGTAAAAATTGTCTATTTCTGAAGAATGAAAATATAGATGATGAAATTAGACAATCACACGTAGCTGAAGTAGTATCAAAAGTTGCCACAATAAAAGCGGTACGTGTTCAGTTGGTAAAACAGCAACAAGAAATGGGTCGTAATGGCGGCATTGTAATGGATGGTAGAGATATCGGCTCTGTTGTTTTTCCAGATGCTGAACTTAAGATTTTCGTCACGGCTAGTCCATCCATACGAGCACAAAGAAGATTCGACGAACTCAAAGAAAAAGGAATACCTCAAACTCTGGAAGAAGTTAGAGAAAACCTTACAAAAAGAGACCACGTGGACTCTACACGAACCGAAAGCCCTTTGATACAGGTTGATGATGCTATTGTTCTCGACAATAGTTCACTTTCCAAAAATCAACAGCTAGAATGGATAATGGGAAAAGTTGAACACCGCATTAATGCTTAACTAAGCATTGGCCGCTTCTTTCAAAATACAGCTCTAAGACCTTTAAACAAAGCAAGTCTTCCAAATTCTTATCAAGAAATCTAGAAACGTGTCTGTGTGCATTATCTATAATATGCTCTGCCTCTGATACATGAGTGGTGTAGTAAGCGATTTTCCCCTCCAAGTCTTTATAATCATTTGCAATCTCAACATAATGAACGCCAGGCTCCAAAAGCCCTTCCATAAACCATGTCTCACAGGTCGGCTTTAACATAAAACAAAGTGAATTTGATGACATCACCCATTTTAAATTGGTTGCAACATCATTGCCTTCAGGACAAAATATAAACTTGTAATCCAATTGATTCTCAATCGACATAAAAGGTTTCTGCCATGGCACTTGCTCCTCTGGACTGTTCGTCTGCCCAACATCACATTGAGGATGATTGTAAAATCGTTCAACAAAACCTCTTCTTAACTTCTTATAGGCGCCCCCTCTCCAGACAAGTTTATCTTGCTTTTCACCAAAGGATTTCAAATCGTTTACCCAATGAAAATGACGCTTTTTATTGAGTTTAAATAAAATTGAATTTTCATTACTTACCCCGAGCGAACGTGCCTTAATGAGCGTTGGTAATGCTTTTATGCTCGTGTCATCACCAAAATGATAGAGAAAAATAAAATCCTTTGGGAAATGGTTCAAGAAATCCTTTAAATCAAGATAATAGTCTGTTCCCTTTGTTCTTTTAAATTCTCCAATTTTCTGTGCAGTATGAGGTAATTCAAAGGGCGCGACTGTCTTCACGTAATAAGCAAGTCTCGATGCTAACTCTTCGGCATCACAATTACGCTCATATTCCTTTAGACGCTTGACATTTCTTGCGAAAAAGAAATCAGGAAGCCCATTGTAAGTAAAGCGTTTGATATAATAAAAAAGCTTAAACGACATGAAGCACTTATTAAATTAAATCATTCACAAAATCTAAAAATACTTTTTTATGCGCCTCTAAATCCATTTGAGGAGAAAGCGAAACACGAGCAATGTAATCTTTATCCCCCTCTTTAGTTGTTCCTTGTGTAGATGTAGCTGGTATGGTCCAATAACATCCTTTGAGCTGACCATAACTGACACAATATTTACTTTCATTCGGGATATTTTGAATCATTCTACCGATTAGCTTATGATTCAAAGCGCGTTTATAAGCCTCTCTTTCCGATTCATTCGCTCCTTTTGTTGGAAGATCTAAAGAAAAAACAGAAGGCGTAAAACCATCTTTGGCTAAGGCATCAGAGACAAAATTAATTTTAGCTTCAGGCAATACATTTTCAATGTACCTCACAAATTCAAGTGTGTTTTTATAGGCATCTTGGATTCTTTGATTCATAGAAGGCAATTGCTTGGCAAGAATCGCATATTGAGCCGAAGTAGCTTCGTTGTCACAGAGGGATAAATGTACTTGAATCTTCGACATTAGCGCGCTCGCGCCGCTATTTGAAACACAATAACCTGCGGTACACTTGCCACCACTTGGAAACTTTGAACCGCTAGCGTATGAAATTGCTCTAACTGAAGATAATACGTCCCCTACTCCCAAAAAGTGAATATTGGGACAAAAAGTTTGATCTAAAATAAAAATGGGATCAATTGCTTCAGAACCTTGGCGCGTTAATCTTTTTTTCGAAAGTGCGTCCTGAAGCTTTAACAAATCAGGAACCTCGACCCTGGGATTCGTCGGTATTTCAGCAATTATAAATGGCACTGCATCAATCTCCGAAATTTCGTTAAGCACTGTATCAATACTCTGAACCATATCACTTCCACCGTCTACAGGCAAGTCCAAAACTTCAACATTATCAACAACCTCTGCAACCCGTCGCGCTTGATCATTTGTTCCACCATAACAATTCGGCGGGACAATTATTTTTATTGGTTTACCTTCATACCTCTCAAGCGCATCATCAATAAGTCCCATCATTATAGCGTATTGGATTGATAAACCGCTTGATGCTACAATCGGAGAAATCTCAGTATTTGTTATTTCTTTTATTGCTGACAAGACCTGTAACTTATCCGCTTCATTCCGCGATGGAATCGTAGTCCTTTTTCCGAGTACATACTCTAGGACAGACAGAGTGTTTGCAGGCGTCATTGCAATGGTTTCCCTCCTGCGAACGTGCTGTATTTCCGAAATATAATCCGCATTATGCACACCATTAACAAGAAGAATACTACCAAGTCCAGATTGATAATTTATAGAAAAGTCAACTTGAGGTCTGGTATCAAATACATCCAGATTCTCTTTATCAGAGAATACAATTGTACTACCCTCAAATTCGGGAATATCTGCTTCGGGTGCTATCTTTCTGACCTCAAATTTATAGGTATAAACTGAGGCTAAAATATCTAGATTAAGGGCTACGGGCCACTCCCCTTCATAAATAATTTGAGTAGCTCTTCCTTTGAGAGCATTCTTTCTCAGAATTGCCATCACGGGAATAGTTTGTGATGAGAAAGCAATTACATGGTCAGCACTTACATTGTATTGTTTTGCAATTGCCCATTCCAAAACACAAGATAATGGATGTCCCAAACGAATATAATCAAATGCTGTCGGTAATTTTTGTAAAGAATCTTCAAGTGACGATTCCTGAGCATACAGTTCAGAAAATAGATCTAGAAATTGACTTTTAGCATGTGCCTCGTCATAAATATCCAGACGATGCGTAGTTAGATGCAACCAATCCAGTGGCATGTGCACCAAAACGTTTTTTAAAAACCTGATTACCCTTTGATCTTTCATTCGAAGCTATTTTTAGAAGTTCACAAGATACATCAAATGAAAAAATTAAGAAAGACAATTCACAAGAATACTTCGAGTAATTATGAAGCCTCACTAAATATAAACACTCCGTTTTAGATTGAAATTAGGCATCGCAAATTGAGTGCCTACCCATGGTATTACCGGACAAAGAATCCACAAGATATCGCGCGACATTTGCTCGACTCACTTTGCTATTCGGCAAGGCACCAGATTTTTTAATAATGATTTTCCCTGAACCCAATTCATTGTTAAGTCCTACAGGGCGAATAATATGAAAACCACCAGGATTAGCTGTTACACATTCTTCTTGAAGCTCATGGTCCTTCATTGCTTTGCTTATAAACAGTTTGCAAATTAATTTTTCGTACCATTTTAAATTATTCCAACTATCACCAACCCCATTTGCACTCACCACATGCAATCTGGCTTGTTTTCCATTGGAATTAAGAGCGCTAACAATATTCTTTGTACCATTACTCCTTATTTCACCTCCTCTAAAATCCCGACTACCTATAGCCACGATTATATCAGTGAAATCATTCTCATTTATTACCTTTTCTACATCAGCTATTACAAGAACGTCTCCAGTAGTGATACTTGGACTAAATAGTTTCAGCTTGGACACTGAATCCTTACGGACGAAAGCGAAGTAATTCATACTTCTAGATTCTAGTTCCTTACAAATTTGAACTCCCGTACTACCTGAAGCTCCAAAAAGCATGATTTTTCTTTTCATATATTTATCTTACGGAATCGCTATTCTTTTTATTTTGCTTGCGTTAAGCATATGAAGCGTAGCATACCTCTTTATTTTTCCATTGTGAAGCTCTTTAAAACTTAGGTGATAGCGGTGTGTCCTACTTTATGAGTGTAATATGACCTGTGAGCTCAAATGCTCTTTGATCATACCATCTGAAGTTAATTTTCCAGGTGTAGGTACCGTCTTGAACTGGGTTTCCTTGATAGGTTCCGTCCCAACCTTGATTGAGGTCAGTAGTTTCAAACATTCGCTCTCCCCAACGGTTGTAGATGTCTAAATTATAGCGCTTCACATACTCTGGACTTGAGAATACCGGGAACCAATTGTCGTTAACAATATTTCCGTCTGGGGTAAATGAGTTCGGAGCGTAAAGGAAGGGATCATTGAAGAAAGCGACAAATCCTTGCGTTGAGTCTATACATCCTTCATCTGTAATAGCCAATAAACTAACATAGAATGTATCCGCAACATTTGGACTGTAGGTGTAAGCACCTGGTTCAAAGCCCATTAAATCAAGTGGCGTGTCTCCCATATTCCAAACATACGTGTCTCCGCCAATAGATTCGTTTGAGATATAGGTGGTAGGTAAATCTGGGTATAAAACGTCCGGCGAAATGTTCATTTGAGCCGAAGGCGTTTGATATACCGTAATAAAATCATTGTAGGTCACATCATTAAAGCATCCGTTATCGTCATATGCTGTTAGTGATACGTCGTATATTCCACCTTCTT
>JAQXCN010000047.1 GCA_029251865.1 Crocinitomicaceae bacterium
ACCATTTTAAGGTCTGCAGATGGTGTGATAATAATCGCATTGTTTCCACCTAATTCCAAAAGAGAGGTTCCTAATCTTGCGCCAACTGCGGCACTAACAGATTTACCCATCCTTGTTGAACCTGTTGCAGAAACCAAAGGAACTCGAGTGTCATTCGACATCAATTTTCCAATATCTGCACCGCCTATAACTAAACCTGAAACTCCTTCAGGAACGTCATTTGCTTCAAATACTTCTTTTGTGATTTGCTGACACGCTAAAGCTGTCAATGGTGTTTTCTCAGAAGGTTTCCAAACGCAAACATCTCCACAAACCCATGCCAATGCCGTGTTCCAGTTCCAAACCGCAACCGGGAAGTTAAATGCGGAAATAATTCCTACAATTCCTATTGGGTGGTATTGCTCATACATTCTGTGTCCTGGACGCTCAGAGTGCATCGTTAAACCATAAAGTTGTCGCGAAAGACCAACGGCGAAATCACAGATGTCAATCATTTCCTGTACCTCACCTAAACCTTCTTGTAATGATTTTCCCATTTCATAGGATACCAGTTGACCCAAGGGCTCTTTAACCTCTCTTAATTTTTCTGCAAGCTGACGAATAACTTCACCTCTGAGTGGTGCTGGTTTTGTTCTCCAAACCTTATATGCTTCAGAAGCTTTTGCAATTACCTTTTCGTAATCCGCTTCCTCTGCTGCTGCAACTGAGGCAATCAAAGATCCGTCAACAGGAGAATAAGACTCTATTTTCTCGCCTTTAGTTTGAATCCACTCGCTTCCAGTTGAAGCGCCATTATTGGTTTTTTCTATTCCAAACGTGGCTAATATTTTTTGAATTTCCATATTTTATATAAATAAGATTTGGTGCAAAGGTACTTGAAATTATTTGTTGTTTTTCCATTAATTGCTTCAAAAAACAGATTCAAAAAGTAAGAAGCGGTTTATGTTTCTTATTTTTGCCGCTACAACACTTGAACTATGTATCGTACACACACTTGCGGAGCGCTCCGAAATGAACATATTGGAACGAATATTACCCTATCTGGTTGGGTACAACGGTCTAGAGATTTAGGAGGGATGACCTTTGTTGATCTTCGAGACCGTTATGGTATTACACAACTTGTTTTCAATATGGAAACAGATGCAAAACTCTGCGAAACAGCGCGTAAACTAGGTCGTGAGTTTGTGATTCAGATTGAAGGTACGGTTATTGAACGCAGTAGTAAGAATAAAAATATGCCCACAGGGGATATCGAAATTGAGGTTTCAAAACTCTCTATTTTAAATGATGCCAAAACACCTCCTTTTACCATTGAAGATGAGACAGATGGTGGTGATGAATTAAGGATGCAATACCGCTATTTAGATTTAAGAAGAAAACCAGTTCAAGAAAAACTACGCCTGAGAAACAAAGTATCTCTTGAGACAAGAAAATATTTAGATGGTCAAGATTTTATGGATGTTGAAACGCCTGTCTTGATTAAATCGACACCAGAAGGTGCACGAGATTTCGTTGTACCCAGTAGAATGAACCAAAACGAATTTTACGCCTTACCGCAATCGCCTCAAACCTTTAAGCAGTTATTGATGGTTTCAGGAATGGATCGTTACTACCAAATTGTAAAATGCTTCAGAGATGAGGACTTACGTGCCGACCGACAACCAGAATTCACACAGATTGATTGTGAGATGGCTTTTGTAGAGCAAGAAGACGTACTTCAAACTTTTGAGGGATTGATTCAGCATCTATTTAGAGAGGTTCGTGGAGTTGAGCTCGATTCTGAATTCCCGAGAATGACTTACGCCGAAGCCATGGAAAAATTTGGGTCGGACAAACCAGATATCCGCTTTGGAATGGAATTTAATGACCTCACCGAAAAAGCACAAGGAAAAGGATTTGTTGTTTTTGACAGTGTGGACGCGGTCTTGGCTATTAACGCTGAAGGCTGCGCGAACTATTCCCGAAAACAGCTTGATGCACTTACCAATTGGGTGAAACGTCCTCAGATTGGTGCTCGAGGATTGGTTTATGTAAAATACAATGAGGATGGAACCAGTAAATCTTCTGTCGATAAATTCTATTCTGAGGAAGAAAGAAAAGTTTGGTTAGACCAATGTGGCGCCAAACCCGGTGATCTTTTACTATTGCTTTGTGGAGATCTTGATAAAACGAGAAAGCAGCTCAATGAATTGCGCCTGCACATGGGAACAGCGCTTGGTTTGAGAGACCCAAAGGTCTTCAAACCATTATGGGTGCTTGACTTTCCACTATTAGAATGGGACGAAGAAAGCGAACGCTACCATGCCATGCACCACCCTTTCACCTCACCAAAACCTGAAGATTTTGCTTTAATAGATACAGATCCTGGAAAGGTTCGTGCAAATGCCTACGATTTGGCCATGAATGGCGTTGAGCTTGGAGGAGGATCGATTCGTATTCACGACAAAGCACTGCAATCAAGAATGTTTGATTTACTTGGCTTTACCAAAGAAGAGGCCGAGGCTCAGTTTGGATTCTTAATGAATGCCTTTGAATATGGGGCGCCACCACACGGTGGCTTGGCCTTTGGATTAGACCGATTGGTAGCTACTATGGGGGGTTCTGAATCTATAAGAGATTACATCGCATTCCCTAAAAATAATAGTGGTCGCGATACTATGATTGATGCACCTGCTCCAATTGATGCTTCGCAACGCAAAGAGCTTGGGTTGTGAGTTTTTTGGAGATTTAACTAAAGCCTTAAATTATGAGTGATTCTAAATCAATAGGTGCTACCTTTTTGGTGAATCTTGTTATGTTCATTGTATTAATCGTGATTACTTTTGGCCCACCAGCCATAATCATGAAAGACTATTTTGATGCTGTTATGGAAGGGAATATTTCCAAGGCCATTCGTGCTATTGAGGATGTAGGTATGCTTCCTATTGTTTTAATTGTATTACATGGCGGATTTATCTTCGCGTGTTTTACGGTTGAAAAACTCAAAACAAAAATGACCAGATACTGGGCGTATCTTTCTATTGTCAATATTATTTGGTGGGTCTATCTGATGGTCTAATCTGGGGATAAATATTACCGAATTCGAGGTCTAAATAAAGGGCTCAATTGATACACCATCTATTTTTTCAAGTGTAGGAATAAGAGACAATTCTGAAATAGGCACACTCAATTTCAACCTCGGGGTTTCTTCAAAATATTGTTCCAGAATCTTACAATCTGATGCCTTAACGATATTCATTACGAATGGTAATACTTCATATTTGAAAGTAACCTCAACCTCATTTCGGTCTTCATCCTCG
>JAQXCN010000080.1 GCA_029251865.1 Crocinitomicaceae bacterium
CTTAAAAATTTCCCGCCCGAAATACGATAATTAGAAGTTCCTATAGTTCCTATTTTAAAGGTTTGCTCAATACTTGCTTGTAAATAATGATGGTTTATATCACTTCCAAACAGATCCGGAATGCCCCATTCATAATTCAAACTAAAGGTGGGCCAAGCAGAACCCAATACGACCTTACGGTAAGGCTCTCTCATGTATTTCTGCATAGGCACAAACCAAATATCTATATCTCCAATTAAGGCCTGATATGTCTGGAAATCTGAAGGTTGGTTGTTAGGAAGTACCTCATCAACGGTTTCTATAAATCTATAACCCTCAAGACTTCTTCTTTCACAAAATTCACCACCGACACTCATATAAAACCCATTGAACAATTCATATTCAACGGAAGTATTCAGCTGAGTTGTCTCTATAAAGTTTTCGCGCTTGTAAATTTGAGTAATTGCGTCGTAACCTCTAATCACGTCAAAATCGTGACTTAATGAGGCCCTAATTCTACCTTGACGAAATGGATCAAATTTATATTTCCACCAAGTATCTCCCTTTATGTCATTATTTAAAAAGCCGAATGACACCTGAGTGTATGAATCTAAGGTCCTTTCATCTTCCCATTTCTTGAAGAAATCGAAGTTTGGTGATATTCTTGGGCCTGCAATATATACGGGCCTAATTAGGGTCGCTAGAGAACCTATAGTCCATTGGTGTCTTTTGGTTCGGTTTCTATGATCCACACCAAACCATGCGACTTTCAAAAAAGTCACTTTATTAAATGCCTCGTCAATGCTGTCACGATATTCTTTGCGGTTCTTATAATCACGAATACTATCCTTTTTAAGAATAAAGGCGATTTCCTCCTTCGTTAGTTTATCTTGTCTTTCATCCTCCCAGAATAAAGAATCTTTTTCGTATGCCTCCTTCTCGGTAACTGCCAATTCTCGATTAAAGAATTTTTTGGAAAATTGGGGATTAAAATCATAATCAGAAAAAATTGCGGTGGTATTACAAACAGAAGTTTCACTTTTGTTTTTGACACCATAACTCAGTATTTGTTTTGATAAAACACAGACAGAATCTCCTAGATGCTCATAATCTTGCTGAATCTTAAAATAATCGTAGTACAACAAATTCCCTTTTTTCATTGTTAGCTCGAGCTTCTGAACTAACCATAATGAATCCACAACCCATATAAACCCTTCCAATGTAGTTGTAGCTGATGCTCGAGGTTGTATTCTAATTTTGGAGATTTTCCTACCGTTTTCTTCAAACTGATCTACGAGACGGTACTTGTAGGATAAAATACCAGGAATAGAAATTGGTGAACTAATCGGATTCTGATGCAAGTCATCTAAACGTAATAAGTTTTGAAAGAAATTAAAATTCGATTTAACTGTGGTTTTATAATACAAATTTCTATCACGACCTCTCAAAGTGTAAGCATTTCGAAGTTCTTTTACTTTGTTCGTCGGTGCATAGTTTCGTTGTATTTGAACCTCAAGTAAATTCATGGTGTCTCTGTCCTCGAAATCATCCTCTAATAAGTCATCATCATTTCTATCTCGCTCCGCTTTCCTGATAATTTTCTCCTTCGCTTTAATGTAAACATTGACTTTATGTGCGTAGCTCCAAGGATTGATTTGATCGCGTTTTGCAACCACCTTTTTCATGATTTCCCTACCTGGGTTCGTTCGTTTAGTCGTAATATTAACAGCTTCTAAATCCTGAATTTTACTCGGAAAGAGTTGGATATTCTTTAGAATGTTTTTTTCATTCACGGAAATGTAGGCTTCACGTGTATCAAACCCGGTAGCACTGAAAACTAGAAAATACTCACCGCGTGACATACTGATTTGATATTTACCATCAATATCAGCAACCGTTCGCTGCGCAGGTGCATTTTTAATAAATATTTTAGCAAAAGGAATTGGCTGTTGCTGCTCATCATAAACTATACCATCAACAAAATACTGCGTATTTCCTGTAAATGAGAATAAAAATATTATCAGAATAAGTATTAAGTATTCAGTAAGATTGTAGCTCTTCGTCAATTTCTAAATTTATTTCAGCTTCTGATCATTTGTCTCCTTTTCCCTCATATAAGCTACATGTTTTTCCATTCTTTTCATCATCCAAATTTTGAAAAAGTACATACCAACAGATAAAAGCACAAAAGGGTAAAACATCCACCACCTTTCAAAGCCTTCGGAAAATCCTTTTACGGTTATTACGACAAACAATATAATGGCAAAAACAAGCCAAAACATTTTCATTATTTTATTATATGCATTCATTACTTTTTATTTAGTGTCATTTTACCCGTAGGTTCTAATATTTCAAAAAAACTAAAATCTTGCTTAGTAACAAGACCTTTGCCTTTAATGATTTCTTTTGGTGAACGCACCGTGACATTTCGATCTGTGCGAATCGTACTATCTTCTTTGTTCCAAATTAAATATTCAGTTTCCAGAACTTGTTGTTTAGAAAAGTTAATAAGTCGAACAGAGTCCTCAACCTCAACAATACCCTCATCATGATTAAAATTTCCGATAAGAGAGGTTAGTCGAGAAACCTTTTCACCCGCATTATTAAAAAAATCAACAGAAAGAAAACCCTTGAAGTTTGTCACATGTTCGGGTTTATAATACGTTTCTGCAAATTTAGCGAATAGATTAACTTTTGTTTTACCCGAATCGCTATGAATCATTTGTAAATTTTCAGTGTATTCGTCTGGCGCTTTTTCAAAATGCGTCACCCTTCTAATCTCACCTGAATCATTTTCACATGCGACAATAGCCATTAAGACAAATACAATGGAAATTGACGCTCGAAACATTTAAAGAATTTTTACTTTATGTCAACGGTAACGCCCCAACAGGAAAGCGTCACTTGTGCAGGACTATTATTGCTGAAAATCTCATCCGATGAAGGACAATTTTCGCGATATTTTGCCGCAAGACTTGACTCACCAGCGTTTGTTGCCAACTGCGCGGCATAATAGTAATTACACTTTCGATCAAAGGTGCTTGAACCACAGGTATTCGCAAGTTTCGCAACACAGTTTGAGGCGACCATAAGGGCCTTGGATCTATTGGCTCCACTAATGGATAAGGCAGTATTGTAAGCACTTTTATAACTGCTTAGATTCGTGTACTGTATCTCTAAAACACTCAACTTTATATCGCCACGAAGCGTATCATTATCAGCCATTTCAAGCGCTGTTCTAAACACCGCTATTGCCTCTTTGTATTTCTTTTTAACTCTCAGCAAATCTGCTTTTGCTAAAACTGCATCCACAGTATTGTCAATTGAAATTATTGTATCGATTAACATAGCATACTCATCACTTTCAGTACACTGCTTCTCTTTAAGAAGTGTTAAGAAGTTGATTACCGCTTTCTTTTTCTTATCCTTTTCCTGTGGCAGTTCACTCATGAAACCATTAAGATCTGGAAGAATATCATCGCATGTACGCACAACATTGTTGAAATAATTCGTCATCGACTCCTGAGTTCTCGCTTTAAATCCTTCGTTTTCAATCTTTCTAGAGAGTCTAAAATAATCGGTTATCATTCTTTTCTTATACACCTCTTTTGTTTCCTCTTTTGCTTTAGTGTACATCGTATACAGATTGTAGTAATAGTAGCTTAGTTGGGCATCCTTAAATGTGTTATTCTCAGCAAATGCTAACGTGAACAGAGAGTCCGCCTTTACACGATTTGGTAATGAAGATTGCAGAATGTAAAGACCTCGAATGGATGCTTCAGCCGGATTGAAAAATCCTTTTTGTTCAGCGCGGTCATAGGCAGCAATTAAGGTATCGATATAAAGTTTCTTTTTCGCCTTTTCCTTTTCAGTCGCAACTGTATTTCGCATGGTCTGAATCATGTTTTTGTACTTCTTTGCATCATAGTTCCCACACAATTCTTCTCCTTTCAGATAATACATGGTGGCTCTGGCGTAATTTTTTAGCTTCAGTTCTTGCCCAACAAATAGTTGCATTCGCTTACATTCTCGATCCTGCAATGAATCTTGTTGACCAAAGGCAAACGCCATCAAAAAAACAAATCCTAACCCTAATCCAAACTTCTTCATGTCTTATTAATCTAATTTTCTTTTCCTAAACCACTTTTCAAAATTTGATGGTGAAAACACCATCCCAAATTTAAATCCTATGTATTGTTCTGTTAAGTCTGACTCAGCTGAAGTACCCTTTTCTCCTAAAACAAAAGCTAGATTTAAAGATGATAATGACATCTGAGCAAGTATCGGAATACCAATTCCAAATGTCGTGCCACGATCAAAATAATTTTGGCCATTCGCTGTGAAAGGCAATGCGCGTTGGTAGTAACCTACACGATAATTTAATTTCTCAAGCATCTTCAACGTCGCGACATTCTCAAACAACCTCGTCTCCGGAGAATAGCTCATACCAAAAGACAACATATTGGACGGGTCAACTGTCCAGTCTTCCGTGGCATTGAATTCAGATCTTATACCCTGATTAACTTTGTATGCGAAAGCCAATGTTAGATTTGGTCTCCGTGTTGTTGCTTTACGCTTCGTTTCTTTGAAGTAAAACTTATACTTTAACCCGACTTCATAAGAGGTTAAAACTCTCACTAAACCGGAACGAACTGAGGTAAATACAGTATCATAGATGGAAGGTGCATCAATATTTGCAGATGAATAGAGGTTACTCTCAATTGAGGCATTAAAGCCTTGTTCTGGATTCATAGTAAATCCAACTAATAAAGATTGACGCTTACCAATCCTTTGTTCAAGGTGCGCACCTAGCTCATAATGGAATGCTGATAACCTCGTAAGATCAGTAGAAAGGCCACCAGGATTGGTGTCTTCCCCTACTAGCTCACTTTTTCGTTCATTGGAAACGAAACCAAATAAATAAGAGACATTAGCACCAAGAGATAGGTGGGTGTTCTTGGTGGCTAAAGGTGCAAAAGCAAAACCTAGATACGCATCCTGTAAATTACCTCTACCGTTGTAAGTATATCTTATTGAATCTAATCCTGTAAATACCGATTGACTGAACTCGTAACCCACATTTGAGTACGGCTTTAATCCAAAAGCAAAGCCAGTTCGCTTTGAAGCCTTAAAAGCTAGAGAAAAATGCTCAAACATCGTGGATGTTTTAAATTCCGTCAAACCTTGTTGTTGGTAGAAAGAAAATCGAGAGTCTAAACTCAAGGACAAAAGGGTATTCCCTTTACTCAATCTTGAATAAGATGAAGGGTTGAAAAAATTAACATTTGTTGAATCAATCCAAACGCTATTTACATTCCCAAGTGCGCCAGTAATCGCATTCACGCCCGAATTGTATTCTCCTATACCGTAAGATGAAAGGGGATGACTTGTGTTTACTTGAGCGTAAGTAAGCTGAAATAGTATTCCAAAAGCAAAAGTTAAATTATAACGTATTAATCTCATATATCTCAACAATTCCTTCGAGTGTCAAATTTTTGTTTGCAAAGATGTTACTTTTTTGAGGGAAATCAAAATAAGATGCATCCCCTCCTGTTATTAATATTTGTAAATCTTCAAAGTCATTCTCATAACGAGAAATTAGACCTTGTATTTCATGGGTCATTCCATTAATTATTCCTGATTGGATCGCATGTATTGTATTGGCTCCGATTAAAGGCGTTGGTTTCTTAATATCGAGCAACGGCAATTTACTTGTATAGTCGTTTAATGATTTATATCTGAGTGAAATGCCAGGAGCGATTGATCCACCTTTATATATGCCGTGATTGGATAAAAAGTCAAACTTAATACAAGTCCCAATATCAATGACCAAAACATTAGTTCTGGGAAACGTCGATGAAGCAGATGCTATGTTACAAAGCCGGTCAATCCCAACAGTTTCCATAGATGTATATGCGCTTTTAAAGGGCAAGGTAACACTATACGTAATTTGAACATATACGCCGCCATGCTTTTCAACGAGTCCTTTAAAATCATGGTTGGTTACAGAACCACAAACAACCGTTTTTTTCAGAACAAATGGAATAATCTCGTCTAAAGAAAGCAAACGATAAACTTCAACAATTTTCGCATTTTTGATGATCGCCAATTTGATGCTCGTGTTCCCGGCATCGATGATTACATAGCTCTTTTCATGGTTGAACATGACACAAAGATACAAGTAACACTATATTTTTCGAGAATAATTGCATACTAAACCAAAATATTCATATTTTTGCCTCCGCAATGGCTGGTGCCTTAGCTCAGTTGGTAGAGCAATGGACTGAAAATCCATGTGTCCCTGGTTCGATTCCTGGAGGCACCACAAAATAAAAGCCCCTCTTAAACGAGGGGCTTTTTGTTTAAAACAAGGAGAGCGTCTTGTTATAAATTGGGTTTTAATTCGAAACATTAGTCTTTCCTAAAAAAAAACCTTTTCTGTTCTCTGTGATTTATCCCAATCTTGATTCATTTTGAATTCGTTTTGAAATATATCAGCTTTAGCATTGGAAAAACCGAGGTTTATCTCATTGCTAAAAGCAATTTAAAAATATGTCTTCGTGAAATTGGTTTTGTTTTGAAATTTTGAAATTGTTAATGATAACGAGACATATTATTGAGGTTATACTATTCATTTATTATTTAATGGTTTATTCTTTGTTGCTTCAAATTTACGCCAAGTCTGTTCCGATGATACAAAGAACATTAAACATCATTCACAAATACAAAGGCACATGTAGAATGCGCTAAGTATTTATTTGTAGACTTAACTAGGTAGTTGAAATTGATAGCATTTAATAATCAGAAGGAAACGGAATTGGAATTTTGACAGTCAATAACTAAAACCCAATTAGATATCTAATAAAAACGAACCCACCTTTCAATAATGAATAATTAACATCTTGCGTATGCAACAAACCAAGAAGAAACACAAGGCACTTTGTAAGGTGGGCCGCTTTAATGTTTGTTGTTTGCTGTTACATCAAATGTAAGCGCATTATGCTTCTCGGGTTTCATTTTTAAAGAACTAAAACAAGAAATACGCATTTAAATTGAGACAACTCTGCGTGATTCTACGTATCCTTATCATGGCCATAAAAAAAAGGCCCGAAGGCCTTTCTAACTAAACTATAAACTATGCTTTCTCATGGTTAATTAATCACTTTTAACTTTTGCGTTCCTAAAAGTTCATTCTTTCTAATAAACCTTATGATGTATACACCTTCTTCAAGATTCGAAGCTGTAACTAGCGTTTGCCCTTCCTCAATAGACAATACTTTAATTTGATTCGTTGCTGCTAAAATCATTTGAACCTGAGTTACCTCTGCCCAATCTGGCCATGACATTTTAACCTTCGCAATTAAAGTTGGATTCGGAAAAATATTCGCTCTGAAAATTTGACTTGTTGGATTTAATAAATTTCCACCAACAGTAGATTCGACATTAAATGGATCTTTCTGTTGTAAATCGTCTTGGCTTATAGCATTACCTGAGATGAATATAAATGCGCCTAAAAATAATTTTGTAATCGTTGTTTTCATTGTTCGTTGTTTTAAATATTGTTTTTTTGTTTTTGTTTATGGGACAAAGATGCAGACTCTTTTACCCTCGGGATTCAAAATCGTATGAGTGCGTCACCAAAATAATCTGAAGCACTGAAATAGAGCTAAGTAGTATTACCTATTAGGAGGTAGGTATGGGTCGTGTTGATATAACACAAATCAAATATTAAAGCACTTAATGTGAGTGCTTTAATTCAAAAAAATACGTAGAAATTAAAACGTTTGATTAATCAGACAGTAAAGCTGTCAGATCTAAATGTAAATGAGATAAGCGCTCTTGATATGTTTCCCGATAAGCTTCAGGTAAACTCGGTAAATCAAGAAGTCGTTCGTATGCTTTTAGAATGCGAACAATACATCGCACTCATATTCTAAAGTGTAAGGAATAGGATCATCCTCCCTAGTCTAAAAAGGCCATAAAAAAAAGGCCCGAAGGCCTTTCTAACTAAACTATAAACTATGCTTTCTCATGGTTAATTAATCACTTTTAACTTTTGCG
>JAQXCN010000052.1 GCA_029251865.1 Crocinitomicaceae bacterium
TTTTCCATTGAAATGTCTGAAAAATCGGAATTTCAGATTATTGTACTCGACGCCAAAAACCAAATTGTTTTTAAATCAAATGACTCCAATTTTGAATGGGATGGCACGATGTTAAGTGGTGCACCGGCTCCAGCCGGAAATTATTTATACTATTTCTCAGCGAAAGATATGGCGGGAAATGATGTGACTAAATCCTCTATGCTGAAAATTCAGCGTTAAAAGGCGCCTGTTTAAAATCCATTTTCTGAATTCCTTTGTAGAGACTTCTTATGCCTTAAGACATAAATAAATGCGATAGGTTCCCTTTATCTAACCAGTTCAGCAAATCCCTTTCATTAGAAAAACCATAGAACTAGGAAGCATTACAATCACCTTTAGAACAGTAAAGATGTTAAAGTCAAAACTAATTTTGGGAAAATCTTTACCAATTCTCATCTCCCGCGAAATCAATCCGAATATTAGGATACTCAAAACCTAAGCCGTAATTCCATGAGAGTTAAGCCAACGATTTAATTAACTTTAAGTTTGAAAAAAACTATGTTCAAAGAATGCTTAAACCGAAAAACCTAGTAAGAGGTGATCTAATATATGTCGTAGCTCCTGCAAAAAATATTGAAGTGGGACATATCGAATTTTGTAAAAAATTCTTTGAAGACCTTGGCTTTCTTGTTGAAGTCGGATTACATACTCTGAAGACCTATAATTATTTTTCAGGTACAGACGAAGAGCGTTTAACGGATTTCCAACTGGCTTTGGATCATCCAAAAGCTAAGGCAATTGTGTGCGCGAGGGGAGGTTATGGTGCGGTCCGAATTTTAGATGAGCTTAATTGGGATCAATTTAAGCAAAAGCCCAAGTGGTTAGTCGGCTTTAGTGACATTACTGTATTCCATCTGCGTTGTTCAGTTTTAAAAATAATGAGTCTACATGCCACTATGCCATTAAATTTTAGTTCAAATTCAAAAGCCGCATTACTTACTTTGAATGCAGCATTGTTAGGAGAGAGTTTTGAAATTAATGCACCGACGACACCTTTTAATCGGGAAGGAATTTCATCCGGTAAGCTAATCGGAGGAAATCTGAGTATAATTTTTAGCTTGATTGGAACTTCTGATACATTTGATTTTGAGGGTGCAATTCTTTTTTTAGAAGACTTATCAGAGCAACATTATCATATTGATAGAATGCTTATTGCCTTTAAAAAAGCCGGTGTATTTGATAAAATAAATGGGTTAATTATTGGTGGAATGACGGATCTAAAGGACACAACTCCCTCTTTTGGAATGACATACGAAGAAATTATTATTGAAAAAATGGAAGGCATTAATGTTCCAAGATGTTTTGATTTTCCAACGGGTCATATCGACGATAATAGAGCGATGATAATCGGAGCAGATGTTGAATTGGATGTGAATGCACAAGGCGCAACGCTTCGTTATGTATAATAGTTCTAAATAAGAACCTTTTTTATAGAGTATTGTTGAATAGGAGTAACTTTGTTCTGATTTAAAAGTACCCTTATATGAGTAATTCTGCATTTATAAAATCGTCAATAGCCAAAAAATATTGGATGGCCTTGACAGGTTTATTTCTGTGCCTGTTTTTAGTAGGACATTTGTTAGGAAACCTACAACTTATTTTTTCAACTGGAGAGGAAGGAAGAAGAGTGTTTAATGAATACGCATTTTTCATGACCCATAACCCAGCGATTAAGGTCTTATCGTACCTCACCTATTTTTCAATTTTGTTTCATGCGGTTGATGGAATTGCATTGTTTGTACAAAACAAAAAAGCGAGACCTGTTCCATATGCTTATTCAAAGCCAAGTGCAAATTCTTCGACACCATCGAGATACATGGCTTTGTTGGGTACGCTTGTGCTGGTGTTCATAGCAACGCACATGTCAAATTTTTGGTGGAAAATGAAGTACACCGAAGAAATCCCTCTTCACTCTTATTTTGCAAAAACCGATAAAGACTTTGGAGATTCAACCTATGCTAAAGTCTTTGAAACCAAAGAGTTTTATTATAGTCAAAATGGTCCTATACCCAAGGATACTGCTGCAACAACAGTTAAAGGTCTTGACATTATGGTGAAAGGGACAAATTTGAAATATGCGAGTGGATATAAAGATCTTCACACTGTAGTTCTTCAATATTTCAGTAAACAAAACACATCTGAGTCCGGAATCCCTGTAGGGTTACTCGGGACTTTATTTTATGTTTTATCTATGGCTGTTCTTGGCTTTCACCTCTGGCACGGATTTGCTTCGGCATTTCAGTCGTTAGGCCTTAACCACCCTACTTACACGCCGATGATTAAAGTTTTTGGTAGGGCGTTTTCAGTTGTTGTCCCGTTATTGTTTGCGATCATTCCTGTGTTTTTATATTTAATAAGCTAGAAATTAATACTATGTCAAGTTTAGATTCTAAAATACCAAAAGGTCCTATTGAGAAGAAATGGACAGACCACAAGAACCATATGAAACTTGTGGCTCCTAACAATAGACCAAAAATAGATGTTATTGTCGTAGGCACCGGTTTAGCTGGAGCTTCAGCATCTGCATCTCTAGGTGAAATGGGCTATAATGTGAAAACCTTTTGTTTTCAAGATTCTCCGCGTCGCGCGCATTCAATTGCCGCACAGGGTGGGATAAATGCCGCAAAAAACTATCAAAACGATGGCGATAGTGTCTACCGTTTATTTTATGATACGATTAAAGGTGGGGATTACCGTTCAAGAGAAGCAAATGTATACCGTCTCGCAGAGGTTTCTACAAATATTATAGATCAATGTGTTGCTCAAGGTGTTCCTTTTGCGCGTGAATATGGTGGTCTTTTGGATAACCGATCTTTTGGCGGTGTTCAGGTTAGAAGAACTTTTTATGCGGCCGGCCAAACAGGTCAACAACTTTTGCTTGGAGCTTATTCCGCATTGTCAAGGCAGATTGGTTTAGGAAGAGTAAAAATGTATCACAGACACGAGATGATGGATATTGTCAAAGTGGATGGAAAGGCAAGAGGGATTATCGCAAGGAACCTAGTTTCTGGTGAACTTGAACGTCATTCAGCGCATGCTGTAGTTATAGCCTCTGGTGGTTATGGAAATGTTTATTTTCTTTCTACTAATGCTATGGGCAGCAATGTGTCAGCAGCTTGGAAAATACATAAAAGAGGGGCACATTTTGCAAACCCATGTTACGTTCAAATTCATCCTACTTGTATTCCTGTTCATGGTACAAATCAATCAAAACTAACGCTCATGTCTGAGTCACTAAGAAACTCAGGAAGAATATGGGTTCCAAAGCGGAAAGAAGATGCAGAAGCAGTGCGTCAAGGTAAATTAAAGCCAACGGAAATTGCAGAAGAACATAGAGATTACTATCTAGAAAGAAGATACCCTGCCTTTGGGAACTTGGTTCCTCGAGATGTTGCATCTAGAGCAGCTAAAGAACGCTGTGATGAAGGTTATGGTATCGAAGCTAACGACACAAACGAAGGTGTGTATCTAGATTTCGCCTCTGAAATCAAAAGCAAAGGAAAGCAAGTCGCATATGCTAAGGGTGATCACAATCCTAATGAAGAGACAGTAATCAAACTTGGAAAGGAATGGGTAGAAGAGAAGTACGGAAACCTTTTTCAAATGTATAAACAGATTACAGACCAGAATCCATATGAAACCCCGATGAAAATTTACCCAGCGGTGCATTACACTATGGGGGGAGTTTGGGTAGATTATAATCTACAAAGTACAATCCCTGGATGTTTCGTAGCTGGCGAAGCAAATTTTTCTGACCACGGTGCGAACCGTCTTGGCGCTTCTGCTTTAATGCAGGGACTCGCAGATGGTTATTTTGTGTTGCCATATACCATTGCAAATTATCTGGCAAATGAGATTAGAACAGGAGAGATACCAGTAGACGCTAAAGAATTTGATGAAGCGGAAGCCGACGTCAAGTCATCCATAGAAAAATTAATGTCTGTGAAAGGATCACATTCTGTTGATTATTTCCACAAAAAACTTGGTTTAATAATGTGGAATAAAGTGGGGATGAGTCGAAGTGAAAAAGGTCTAAAAACTGCGATAGCTGAATTGGGAGAATTGAGAAAAGCATTCCATAGTGATGTTTATATTCCAGGAGAAGCGGATGAAATGAATGCTGAACTTGAAAAAGCATTGCGAGTTGCGGACCTTCTTGAACTCGGACAGCTAATGGCAAAGGATGCTTTAGAACGAAATGAATCTTGTGGAGGGCACTTCCGAGAAGAATACCAAGATGAAGAAGGCGAAACTTTGAGAGATGACAAGAATTTCAAATATGTTGCAGCCTGGGAGTATAATGGAATGGATGCAAATCAATCCAAGCTTCATAAAGAGGAATTAGCATACGAGTCAATAAAAATTGCAGAAAGAAATTACAAGTAAACAAGAGATTATGGCATCAAAATTCATAAATATCACATTAAAGGTTTGGCGACAAAAAAATGCCGAATCAAAAGGAGTATTAGAGACTTACGCATTAGATAATGTTTCCACGGACAGCTCTTTTCTTGAAATGTTAGATCAATTGAATGAACAGTTGATTCAAGATAAAAAGTCTCCTGTCGCTTTTGATCATGACTGTAGAGAAGGAATTTGCGGTTCTTGCTCTCTATTCATCAATGGACGGGCACATGGCCCACAAACGCACAATACTACGTGTCAGCTCCATATGAGAAGTTTAAAAGATGGCGACAAAATTTACATAGAGCCATGGCGCTCAAAAGCGTTCCCAATTATAAAGGATCTTATCGTTGACAGGTCAGCTTTTGATCGAATCCAACAATCTGGAGGTTTTGTTTCTGTAAATACTTCAGGAAATACGATGGACGCCAACGCCATTCCTGTTCCAAAAGCAGATGCAGATAGTGCATTTGAGGCGGCTGCTTGTATTGGATGTGGTGCTTGTGTTGCAAGTTGCAAAAACAGTTCAGCGATGCTTTTTGTTGGTGCTAAAGTGTCCCAATATTCGTTACTCCCACAGGGAAAAGTTGAGGCTAAATCACGTGTTCAAAATATGGTAAGACAAATGGACGAAGAAGGATTTGGAAATTGCACGAACACCGGAGCTTGTGAGGTGGAATGCCCTAAGGGTATCTCACTAGAAAATATCGCAAGAATGAATCGAGATTTTCTAAAGGCCAACCTTAATTCAGATAAATAGTTCTTGGTTATTTTAGCACGTTAACAGTACCGAAAATCACTGACTTCCCGTCTGAATCCTTAGGTTTAAATTTAATAACCCAACTGTATTGCCCTTCCTGTACTGGAATTCCTTTATTTGAACTAAAGGTTCCATCCCAACCTTGCGTATGGTCAAAGGATTTCCAAATCAGTTCTCCCCAACGGTTATAAATATTGATTTCATAGTTATAGGGATCAAATCCACTTGTAAAAATGGGTTTGAAGGTTTGGTTGTGCTCATCTGCATCGGGTGTAAATGAATTTGGGATATAATAAATTAGTTCTTCTTGATAAGTGATCGGAATAGATATCGAATCGACACATCCAATTCCAGAATACGCAATCAATGTCACCTGATATCCCGTTTGTAGGGAGATATCAAAGGTGTGTAACCCTTCTACTGCTGTTGATATTGAACCATCTCCATAATCCCAAAGGAAAGCGTTTGCTCCAGCAGAGGTATTGAAAAATTGCACCTCTGAGTTTCCAGGTCCAATGGTCCCTGGGTTGACATAAAATGCAGCAGTTGCCTCTTCAGCACACACAACATCATCATAACTCATTGTGGTATCACAGCCATTAAAATCTGTCGTAGTAACCATTAAATCATAACAACCTGTTTCGGTGAAAAAGAATGGGCTTGGATTATTGGTTCCGAGTACTTCTGTTCCGTTTGAAAAATACCAATTTGTTGCTTCAGCGTTTGTATTCAAATTTTCTAGTGCTACAGAGGACCCCGTACAGATTGTATTTGATTCGTTATTTAAAACTGGCAGAAGTGCAGTGTTCAGGAAGACGGTCATTGTGTCATAATTGATACAACCATTAGCGTCAATTCCTTCGACAACAAAAGTGGTGTTTTCCGTAATACTGAAAGTAATATCATTAATTATATTATTAAACCATTGCGTTCCATCATTCCAGTTGTAAGAAACACCACCAGTAGCACTAAGGTCAATATTTTCTAAATAGCATGCTTGCGCATCGATCCCCGAGGAGATAGAAGGTAACGGATTCACCGTTACTGTCGTAGTGGATGAGCAGGTGTAACCGTTAATATCCGTCGCTGTTACCTGGAAGTCAAAAACACCAGAGGCGATTCCCTCTTGATTCGTCATATCCTCACCATTACCTATAACGTTTCCATACAAAGACCATTCATAGGTGCAGTTACTTGAAGATGTCGCCGAAAGGTCATAAAAGTCAGTGAGACATATGGGACTTGTATTGGTTGCTGTAACTGTGCAGCTACAATTAGGATCAGTTTCAGATAGGACTTCAAGCTCCGTTGAAGCTGAACAAGTAAAGCCATTATCATCCAAAGCATTTACGGTGATCATCCACAAACCTGGAGCCAAAGCCGATAAATCCGTTAGATTTTGTTCCGTTCCTATAATCACACCATCGACCTCCCATTCATAGGTACCATTACTTACTGCTGTGGCACTTAAATCAAAGGTCGCATTATAGCAAACAGGACCTGTATTGGAAGCGGTTATTTCACAACTGCACAAAGGGTCAGTAGGCGGGAGTATTATGAGCTGAGTGACATCCGTACACACAAAGCCATTTTCGTCTGTAGCAGAAACTTGTATTGGCCATGTACCTGGGGCAAGCGCGGCTAAATCACTTAAGTTCTGTCCGGAACCAATATTTGAACCAAGAATATCCCATTCGTAAGTCCCATTGGTCACTGCGGTTGCATTTAGACCGAAAGTAGCATTAAAACATATGGGACCTGTATTTGATGCCTCAACCGAACAACTGCATTGAGGATCATTGGCATCTAAAACAGTAACTGTACCCTCTCCAATTCCAACGGCGACAACCCCACTAGGCAGGGTTTCAGTCCCTGTTACAGAAAAAGTAGTGGTTGCAGTAGGCGAAACGGTAATGGAAGCAGTCGTTTCATTGGTTTCAGTCCATAAGTAATTCTGGGCCCCAGTTGCTGTCAACACTGCGTTGTCTCCTGGACATATCGTCGCGTCGTTAACAGTTATGGGTAAAACGGACTCACAGGTGACATCAGCAGTACCAAAAAAATTTAAAGGAAGTGTCGTTGTTTGTGAGCTAAAGTTTGATAAACAAATCAAGTATTGTTCTCCTGCCAAGGCATTAACTGCAGGTTCAAAGTTACTTGCCGCACCTCCAGCTGGAAGTGTGTTTGCAACACCTGTAAAACCCTCACACTGTCCGTTCCAATTACAACGGATTGGAGCTAGGGTATTGTTGAAGATTTCGTCGCAGGCAGAGGCTGAATATTCCCACATTATCCAATCAAGGCAGCCATTTCCACCATCTTGTCCGAATGAAAATTCTAGTAACCCAGAACCTGAAATATTGACAATCATCCATGTACTGTTGGTTTCTCCGGTAAGCAGACAGCCTGCGTTCCCTGAGCCTGGATTGGTTCCAGGGTTAGAAAAGTTTCCATTGAGTTCTTCAAGACCTGCTCCGTTTGGATCAATCTCAAAGGCGGCATCTGTACATATATTGTTGTCCACTGCATCTGAACAGTCTGGAGCTACTACAGTTTGAGCATATCCAAATCGGATACAAATAGAGAATAAAAATATTAGAATATAAACGTGCTTCACTATTTCAGTTTAGTTAAAGTAATAACGTTAAGTGAAGTGGTAAAGTTGCCCGAAGTTTATTTTAACTTTTGGTCCTTGTTTTTATACCAACCTTCATTGTCCTTAATCTCAACAGGTACATTTGATAACCCGTTCAATTTCCTTTGAATATTCATCCAAAAACAAAGACCTCCGAAGATGACTGCTATGAGTAAATAATTAAATAAATTTCCAATGAGTTCAAAAATCCCAAATGTCCATTGAAAAAGGTCGCCTAAAAGGAAGAAAAAGTCTGTAGAATTCATTGTAATTGTTTTAAAAAGTCGTTCACAAAGAAAGCAATTTTTACGTTTAAATCAAAATTCAAATTTCGCCGAGTAACTCAAAAGTTTCTTTAGAAGCATTTTGTTCCGCTACTTTTTTCGAGGAGCCTTTACCCATCCCATATTCCTGCTGATTGATTTGGGCTTGAATGCTGTATTCCCACTTACCATTTTTATGTTCCTCAGACAATAGATTGAAGGTTAGACTCAACTTTTTTCTTTGGCACCAAATGAAGAGTTTAGATTTGAAATCAATTTCTTCTTCCAAGAGCTGCGTGAAATTAAGGTAGCGTTTGAAAATAGTTTGTTCTAATACTTTTTTCACTTTTAGATAACCACCATCGAGGTATATGGCGCCAACAAGGGCTTCAAAAGCATTGCCTTCTAAAGTTGCAATATTAATTGAACGATTGTTGTTATATAGCAGGACCTCTCGTATACCGATGTCCTGTCCGAGTTTGCAAAGGTTTTTACGGTTAACGATTTTAGACTTCAATTTAGTCAATGCCCCTTCATTGCTTTCAGGAAACTTTAAAAAGAGAAATTCTGCGGTAATTGAATCTAAAATTGCATCGCCAAGAAATTCGAGGCGCTCATTTGAATACTCGTTTTCAGAATGCGATAAAAATGATTTGTGGGTTATGGCCTTTTGAAAATAGAAGATTTTGTTTGGTCTATAACCAAATTTACTGAGAATGAAACGATAGAGTTTAAGTTCACCCTCTGTCTTTTTCTTTTTAAACAAAGGTATTTTCAGAATCTAGGGCGTATGTTTTTTAACAATTATGCTTGTATTGTGCCCACCAAAACCAAAAGTATTAGATAGCGCAATATTAACCGTCCTTTTCTGCGCTTTATTAAAGGTGAAATTCATCTTTTTATCGAGCGCGGGGTCAGGAATAGTATTATTTATTGTTGGAGGAACGATATCCTCTTTTACCGAAAGAACACAAGCGATAGCCTCAATAGCTCCAGCCGCGCCTAATAGGTGACCCGTCATTGATTTTGTGGAGCTTATGTTTAAATTATACGCATGCTCACCGAAAACTTCCTTTATTGCTTTTACTTCAGCTACATCTCCTAAAGGAGTTGAAGTACCGTGAACATTGACATAGTCAATATCTTTTGGGTTAATTTCAGCATCTTCTAATGCTGCAATCATCGTATTTTTGGCACCTAGACCTTCAGGATGAGGGGCTGTCATATGATAAGCATCACCCGACATACCACCGCCAATAACTTCAGCGTAGATTTTAGCACCTCTTTTAACAGCGTGCTCGTACTCTTCTAGGATTAAAGCACCTGAACCTTCACCCAAAACAAAGCCATCTCTTTCCGCGTCAAAAGGTCTTGATGCGGTCTTAGGAGACTCGTTTCTCGTAGAAAGCGCACGGAGTGCATTAAAACCTCCCATTCCCATTTCATTTACGCAAGCTTCAGAGCCACCTGTTACAATGGCATCCGCCTTACCTAAACGAATGATATTAAATGAATCAATTATTGCATTGGTAGCTGAGGCACATGCAGAAACTGTTACATAATTAGGGCCTCTTAGACTATTTTTGATGGAGATTTGACCTGCTGCCATATCTGCAATCATTTTTGGGATAAAGAAAGGATTTAATCTTGGAGGGCCATCGCTTGCGAAGTAGCTTTTCGCTTCTTCTTGAAATGTATTTAAGCCACCAATGCCAGATCCCCATATCACACCAATGCGGTCAAGGTTGGGTTCCGCATCTAGAATTCCCGCATCTGCCAAGGCTTCATCGCTTGAAACCATGGCGTATTGCGTGAATAAGTCCATTTTACGCGCTTCCTTACGGTCGATGAAGTCGGTTACATTAAAGTTTTTTACCTCACAGGCAAATTGTGTTTTAAACAACGACGCATCAAAATGAGTAATAGGTGCAGCACCGCTCTGACCTGCGGTCAAATTTTTCCAAAATTCTGACGTTGTATTACCAATTGGGGTAAGTGCGCCAAGACCAGTAACAACTACTCGTTTTAACTCCATAGATGGTTAAAGATTGCTCTTTTTATTTTGCGTTTTCTGTGATGTAATTAATTGCATCACCAACAGTTTGAATTCCTTCTGCTTTATCGTCTGGAATAGAGATGTTGAATTGCTTTTCAAATTCCATGATTAACTCAACAGTGTCTAAGGAGTCAGCCCCCAAGTCATTTGTAAAACTTGCTTCGTTCGCAACCTCACTTTCTTCAACGTTTAATTTGTCTACGATGATTGCTACAACTTTTTCTCTGATATCTGACATCTTTTAATTTTTTATGTTTATGGTTGCAAAGAAAAAAAAGATATGGCCAATTAACAACATAAAGTTCAATTATTTATCAACTGAGAGGTCTTGATATAATGGAATATAATGTGACATTGGTGTATCTTTGTGCGGATTAGTTATGAGTAAGGTAGCAATTTTTATATCAGGCGAGGGCTCTAATGCCTTGAAAATGCTAGAGGATTTCGATGGGTCTTCCAAAGTCAACCTTGCTTTTATCTACAGCACTAAACCCAATATGAGGGTAGAAAAGGCATGCAAAGAAAAGGCTATTAAATTTCACTTTAGATCTTGGAATGTTGAATCCCATGAAGTAATTCTCGAGATTTGTAGGGAAAAAGGCGTTGAATGGATTGTATTGGCAGGATTTTTAAAGTTGATTCCAGCCTCATTTATTGATGTTTATCCAAATAAAATCGTAAATATTCACCCAGCACTTTTGCCCAGTTTTGGCGGAAAAGGCATGTACGGAATGCATGTTCACAAAGCCGTTATTGCTGCAAGTAGCAGATATTCCGGAATTAGCATTCATTTTGTAAACGGGGCCTATGACGAAGGACAAATTATTGCACAATTCAAAGTTGAACTTGACGTAGGTGAAACAGCCGAAACACTAAAGGAAAAAATTCGCGTACTTGAGCATCAGTATTTCTCAGAGACAGTTGCTCATTTAATAGATAAAAGGGATTAAGAGCGTTACCTTCCCAGTACTTCTGCAAAATGCCAGCAGTCTTCAAAAGAATTGTATAGCGGCGCAGGTGCAATTCGTATGACATTGGGTTCTCTCCAATCTGCGATGATGCCTTCTTCAGTGAGTAAGTCAAACTTTTTCTTCCCTTCTTTTTTTAAAACGAGAGAAAGTTGTGACCCACGTTCAAAAATTGAACGAGGTGTTATGATGGAAAGAAAATCACCATTTTCAGCAGAGACTTTTAGGATAAGGTATTCGAGATACGCTGTAATTAAATCTCGCTTTGAACCAATTCGTTCCATTCCGGCCTCCTTAAAAATCTGTAAAGCTGATAGGTGCGCTGCCATGCCTAGAACCGGAGCATTACTGAGTTGCCAGCCCTCAGCTCCTTTAATGGGGACGAATTTATCTTCCATTAAGAATCTTTGTTCTTTGTCATGTCCCCACCAACCTGCGAATCTTTTAAGATTCGAATTGTCGGCGTGTTTTTCGTGCACAAATATTCCAGAAACCCCTCCAGGAGAGGAATTTAAATATTTGTAAGAGCACCACGTGGCGAAATCGATACCCCAATCGTGTAGTGCAAGATTTACATTTCCTGCGGCATGCGCAAGATCAAACCCAACAATAGCACCCGCTTTTTGCCCGGCATCTGTAATGGCTTTTAAATCAAAAAATTGTCCTGTGTAGTAATTTACACCTCCCATGAAAACAAGAGCAAGTTCGTCTTGGTTGTCTTCGATTGCTTTAAGAATATCTTCATGTCGAATTGTCTCTTCACCCTCCCTTGGCCCAACTTCAATTAAATGCGCTTTGTCATAACCATGAAATTCAAGTTGTGACATTAAGGCGTATTGATCACTAGGAAAAGCTTTCTTTTCACATAGTATTTTCGTCCGCTTTCCTTGAGGCTGATAAAAGGAAACCATCAATAAATGGATATTTGTTGTTAACGAGTGCGTAACAACTGTCTCAATGGGTTTTGCGCCAACTACGTATGCGCTTAACTCCGTTAGTTGTTCGTGATAGCTATACCATGGTCGTCTTGACATAAAGTGGCCTTCTACACCAAACTTAGCCCAGTCATCTAGCTCCTCTTCGATCATTGTTCTCGTAGACTTGGGTTGAAGACCTAAAGAATTACCTGTAAAATAAATTATTTCTTTTTCGTGAAAATTGGGAAAAATAAATTTTTCTCGAAATGAATTTAAAGGATCATGAGCATCCATTTTTTTTGCAAATTCTAGGCTTGATTCGAAGGTCATAGGTTCTTAATTATTGCTAATTTCGTGCTGCAAATATAAGATAATGAAAAGGAATGACACATACACCTATGCCCGCTCTAGCAAATTATTTGCTGCGGCTAAAAAAGTAATACCCGGGGGCGTAAACTCTCCTGTCAGGGCATTTAAATCTGTTGGTGGTGAACCTATTTTTATTGAAAAAGCCAAGGGAGCATACTTGTATGACGCCGACGATAATCAATACATTGATTTTATTTCTTCTTGGGGCCCGATGATTTTAGGTCATGCGCACGAAGAGGTAGTAGATTCTTTAAGTGAGAGTGCTCGAAAAGGAACTTCATTTGGCATTCCTACGGCACTAGAGACAAAGATTGCTGAACTCGCATGCAAAATGGCGCCTAATGTGGATCAAATTCGATTTGTAAATTCAGGTACTGAGGCTTGTATGAGCGCAATTCGTTTAGCACGAGGTTATACGGGTAAAGACAAAATCATCAAGTTTTCAGGTTGTTATCATGGTCATTCTGATTCTTTTTTAATCGAAGCAGGTAGCGGAGCCGTAACCTTTGGAAGCCCAAACAGCCCCGGTGTAACTCAGGGTACAGCAAAAGACACTTTGCTCGCCCGATACAATGATTTATCTAATGTTGAAGAAATATTTTCCGCGAATACGGGCGAACTAGCAGCTATTATTATTGAACCTGTTGCAGGAAATATGGGTTGTATACCTCCTGTTAAAGGATTTCTTGAAGGGATTCGTGAGCTTTGCGATCAACATGATGTCTTGTTTATTTTCGATGAGGTCATGACCGGATTTCGTTTAGCACCTGGCGGAGCGCAAGAGCTATTGAATGTTCAAGCTGACATTGTTACATACGGCAAGGTCATTGGAGGAGGTCTTCCTGTAGGTGCTTTTGGAGCACGCAAAGAAATCATGTCTCACCTCGCCCCCGAGGGCCCGGTCTATCAGGCAGGAACTTTAAGTGGTAACCCCTTGGCGATGTCTGCAGGTTTTACAACCTTATCGATACTGAATGAAGCCCCAGAACTTTACGACAGATTAAGAAAAAAGACTACATATTTAAAGAACGAAATGCAACCGCTTCTTGACGCTAAAGGAATTCCTTATCAGTTGAATCAACTTGGATCAATGATGTCTTTGCATTTTACGGACACGCCAGTAACTGATTTCGAAACCTCGAGTAAAGGAAACAATGCTTTTTTTAATGCCTATTTCCACGGGATGTTGAAACGAGGTATTTACCTTCCCCCCAGTGCCTTTGAAAGTTATTTCTTAAATGACGCAATTAGTTATAAAGACTTGGACTTTACCCTAGAAGCCTTTCAAGAAGTTTTAAAAGAGTTTTAAATTAATTTCGGTTTAATAATGAGATTCTGAACATTTATTGTTTGTTATTGTTAACGTATTGTAATCCACTAGATTATTAAACGTGAAACAGCACAAAGGTAAAATTTTAGAAAAAGCGGTTCGTGAAAGCGGTATACCTCTTACCAAACTAACGAAGCGTATCAACAAAAGCCGACGTTGGATTTACAATGCCTTTGAAAACCCTAACCTTTCCATAGAGTACATTATTGAGATAGGGGAAATTATCCATTACGACTTTTCAGAAGTATTAATCGAGCTTAAAAAGTTTAAAATTTCTGCCTTGAAAACCACCCCTAATGTAGACCAAGAATATCCTGAATATTGGAAAAATAAATATTTAGAGTTACTCGAAAAGTATAATCAAATTTTAGAGAGAAAGTTAGCCTAATTTTCGGCTACAATCTTAACTTTGTTCCGTGGTATTTTTAACCGGTTCTTCAGGATTAGTAGGCAGTCACCTCTTGTATGCGCTTGCAGAGAAAGGTACACCAGTAAGAGCTATGTACCGTTCAAAAGCGAGTATTAAAACTGTCCAGAAAATTTTCGCGTATTACAATTTCCTTAATGAAACCGATTACTCTACAGAAAGTATTGATTGGATTCAAGGTGATATACTCGACACCACTTCTCTAAATATTACGATGAAAGGCGTTTCAACGGTTTACCATTGTGCTGCAATGGTTACTTTTTTAAAAGCCGATTTTCATACTTGCATGAAGGTGAATCGCCAAGGAACTGCAAATGTGGTCAATGCTTGCTTGGCAAATAATGTTGAAAAACTTTGCTATGTGAGTTCTACAGCGGCATTAGGAACAGCCAGTGATATTATTACAGAAAAAACAATTTGGACTCCTGGACGTGAGGTTAGCGGCTATTCCATTTCCAAGTATAGTGCAGAAAAAGAGGTTTATCGGGGAGCGGCTGAAGGTTTAAAAGTTTCAATTGTTAACCCATGTCTAATTCTTGGTCCAGGAAACTGGAACCAAAGTTCATTAACCTTATTAAAAGCTGCGCTGAAAACCCCGCCTTTTTATACCACAGGAAGTAATGCTATTGTAGATGCTAGAGATGTTGCGAATTTTTTAATTTTACTTTCTGAATCCGCGGAAAGCGAGGAGAAATATCTTTTAATAGGAGAGAACATAAGCTTTAGAGGACTCTTTACAAAAATTTGCTCTCAATTGAAGGTTAATCGTCCCAAGTATAAATTGAGCCCGGCTTTAGCCAAAGGAACGGCTTTTTTATTGGAGCATTTTTTGCGGTTTTTCGGAAAGAAAAGTTCAGTAAGTATTGAAAGCATGCAATCGGCGTATAAAACATCCAGTTATTGTAATGATAAGGCGAAGGAAAGGTTTGATTATACCTTTATTTCAGTAGATGACAGTATAAAAAATGCTATAAATGGGAGGTTGGATGATTAAAATATTAGGAAAAAAACTGTCGGTACAGCAGCTCATCATATTTCTGTTTTGTGTAGTATATTTTGTTGGGATTATAGGTTTTTGTATACCAAGTTTGCGCGCGTTGTGGCTGCCCATGTCAGGAGGGATTTTATATCTAACTACGGCCGGATTGATCGCGTCAAGCAAAAGAAAACCAAAGTTGTTATTGTTTTTGTTTATTGCTTTTTGCATTGGGTTTTCTGCCGAAGTTATTGGTGTACAAACAGGTCTTCTTTTTGGCGATTATAGTTATGGAACAAATCTAGGATTTAAGTTTGCCGGGGTTCCCTTAGTAATAGGTTTACTTTGGGGCGTTTTAGCTGTAAGTAGCGCATCAATTGTGGCACAAGTACCGATTCTAAAAAAACAATCTGCTTTTGTCTCTGCGCTCTTAATGTTAGGCGTAGATTATGTAATGGAACCCGTTGCCATTTCGAGCAACTTTTGGTCTTGGGTAGGACATGCCGTACCTCTTTGGAATTATGCGTGCTGGTTTTTAATTGCTTGGCTTTTACAACTCATTCTAAAAAAAGGAACGTTCTTGGAGTCGAACAAAGTGTTTAACCTTGTGTTCATCTTGTTAACATTGTTTTTTTCTTTTTTAAATTTATTCACATGAATATGATTTTGGGTCCATTAATCCTTATTGCATCCTTCTTTGGAATGGAGTTTATGGCTTGGTTCACGCACAAATATTTGATGCATGGTGGCATGTGGTTTTTTCACAAAGACCATCACCAAACTGAACCAGGTTTCTTCGAAAGAAATGACGTGTTTTTTCTAATTTATGCTGTGCCGTCGTGGCTCCTAATAATGCTTGGCTCTATGAATGGTATGTGGATTCCAGTATGGATAGGTTTTGGAATCTTAGCCTATGGTATTTGTTACTTTTTAATTCATGATGTATATATACATCGCAGGTTTAAATGGTTTCGTGATATTGATCATCCTTATTTTTATGCTATTCGGAAAGCCCACAAGATTCATCATAAGTACAGAGGTAAAGAGGATGGCGAGTGTTTTGGAATGCTTGTAGTTCCTTATAAATTTTATAAAGAAGCTAAATTAACTTACGAAAGAAAAAGTGTAAAGAAATGAGTCTTTATTTGATTTTAATGCTCGCATCATTTGGACCTTGTTTTCTCCTAAGTTTCGACAAGAAGGTTGCTTTTTATAAAAATATAAGGTTTTTAGTGCCCGCTATTTTTATGGTCGCAACGGCGTTTCTTGTATGGGACGAATTTTTTACGATTCACGCGATTTGGGGGTTCAATCCGGACTATCTTCAGGGTATTTATCTCGGTAGCCTACCTATTGAAGAGGTCCTTTTCTTTTTTATAATTCCCTATTGTTGTGTCTTTATTTATGAGGTACTCATTGCCTATTTCCCTAATGTGTCTTTACAGACCACAACCAAAATAGCTTCATTGATTATTGTGCTTTTCGGTACAACTCTTGCTTTGACGCATCTGGATAATTGGTATACCCTCTCCGCATGTGCTTTAGCTGTAATAATTGTAGTTTTTGGAATGCAAGGTAAATATATCTGGTATCCAAGGGCAATTTTTGCTTTTTTGGTTGCTCAATTTCCTTTTTTAATTGTAAATGGTATTTTAACAGGCATAGCAACTCCTGAACCAGTTGTATGGTATTCAGCGTATCACATCGTAGGTATTAGAATTTTTACCATTCCTGTTGAAGACGTATTCTATAATTTCAGTATGCTTATTCCAATAATTGGCCTCTATCATTTTTTTAAGGCCCGCTATCACGGCATTGAAGTGAAATAAACATCCGAAAGTTCAATTCTTTTTTTAGTTCGAAAATTACAATAGGAGATAATTTCTATTTTCGTAATGTGTCGACAAAAATCAATAAATATAGTAGAAGAGGTATAAGGTCTGGTTATGCTTCAACCGTGGTAGGAATATCTCTTGTCCTCTTTATGATTGGGCTTATTCTTGGAGGGGTTATTGGTATTCAAGGTCTAGAAAAACAGGTTAAGGAAGATGTTCAAGTCGACCTGTTTTTTAATAATGACCTGAATGAAGCGGATATTAAAATGATAGAAATTGAGCTCCAGCAATGGAAGGAGTTTAGTGAAGTTTATTTTGTTTCTCCTGAACGCGCTATGCAGGAATTTGAGGGCGTAGGGACAAGTAAAGAAGAAATGCTTGAGATTTTAGATGGTGAAAACCCATTACCTCCAACAGTTGTCTTTAAGCCTCAGGCTGATTTTGCAAATAAGAAAGGACTTGTGCTTATTGAGGAGAAACTAACAACCAATTACCCGGGTGCTATAGCTGAGCTCAGTTACAATGAAGCCAGTCTTGAGGACGTCAACGTTGGCTTTCAGCAGTTTGTTTATCTTTTGTTGGGTGTTGCAGTATTGCTGATTGTCATTGCCGTTGCAATGATCAATAATACGATTCGCCTCGCGTTGTATGCCAAAAGGTTTACGATCAAGACCATGCAATTGGTAGGCGCAAAAGGGAGTTTTATACGAAGACCGTTTATCGTACAAGCCATTATACAAGGTGTTCTATCTGCAATCTTTGGGCTGTTTTTATTGGTGCTCGTTTTTTATACGTCCAATAATATCTTTGATACATTCGAGATCTCTTTTAGCCGTGATTCTTTTGTGGTTTTAGCAGGTACGATGCTGACATTAGGGATTTTTATGACCGTAATGTCTACTTGGTTTGCATTAAACAAGTATCTTCGCATGAGCATAGACGATTTATATTCTTAACATGAAAAACTCAACTCCCCAGGAAGAACAAAAAGATGCCATTTCCCATTTTGGCTTTAACCAGTCCAATTACCGATGGTTGTATATAGGACTTGCACTGAATGTTCTCGGATTTATTTTAATGATTGGAGGAGGGGCCGAAAAATTAGATGAATTTGATGGATCTGCATTGTTTAGTCATATGCGAATCACGGTTGCGCCTATTCTCATCGTCGCAGGTTACATTTGTATTTTGTTTGCAATAATGAAACCGAATAAAAAATCTAAGGATTAATTTATCTTCAATAATTCATGAGTTTTTTAGAGGCAATCATCCTAGCAATTATTGAAGGACTTACGGAGTTCTTGCCGGTCTCCTCAACAGGGCACATGATTATAGCATCAACTTTTATGGGAAATGCCTCTGATGCTTTTGTGAAGTTATTCACGGTAGCCATTCAATTCGGAGCCATTCTCTCTGTTGTACTTGTTTATTTCAAAAAATTCTTAAAATCGATTAACTTTTATGTGCTACTTTTTGTGGCATTTTTACCAACAGGAATCATTGGTTTGTCTTTAAAAGGATACGTTGATGCCTTACTAGAGGAAGTTGTGGTAGTTGCCATTTCTTTGCTTATTGGTGGCATTGTCCTCTTATTTGTAGACAAGTATTTTGCTAAAAACGAAACAGAAGGAACCGATGAGGTTTCATATAAGACGGCTTTTATAATAGGTGTTGTTCAGAGTATCGCAATGATTCCTGGTGTATCTCGTTCAGCAGCAACCATCATCGGTGGAATGTCACAAAAGCTCACACGAAAGGCAGCAGCAGAGTTCTCTTTCTTTTTAGCTGTGCCAACTATGTTTGCAGCGACGTTGAAATCCATGTGGGATGAAAAAGAGCTGCTTATTGAGTCCACAAACAATGAATGGATGATCCTGCTAGTCGGAAATATAATCGCCTTTATTGTGGCTTATTTTGCGATTAAATCGTTCATTTCATTCCTCAATAAAAATGGATTTAAAGTCTTTGGATACTATCGAATTATCCTTGGGGGGCTCATCCTCATTTTAATGGCAGCAGGCGTAAACCTTGAGATGGCGTGAAAGCGACACGATTTCAAGAAGGCTATATGCTTCTGGTCGACAAGCCCAAAACATGGACCTCTTTTGATGTGGTTAACAAGCTCCGTTGGCAAATTAAAAACAAGCTTCAGGTAAAAAGAATAAAGGTGGGTCATGCTGGTACTCTAGATCCATTAGCAACAGGACTCTTAGTTTTGTGCACGGGAAAATTCACTAAAAAAATTGAGGGACTCACTGCAGACCACAAGACTTATACGGGCACGATACTTTTAGGTAAAACTACGCCATCTTATGATTTGGAAACAGAATACGATGCCGAGTTTCCTACGGCGCATATAACGGACACCCTTATTGATGAGGTTCGTGAGTCTTTTATGGGCAAACAATTACAGACGCCCCCTATCTTTTCTGCCAAACAAATTGACGGCAAGCGCGCCTATGAATTTGCAAGAAAAGGGGAAACGGTTGAGCTCAAGCAAAATCAAATTGAAGTTTTTGACTTTAGCGTCGATACCAGTGCATTGCCCGAGCTGCATTTCTCTATCAAATGCTCTAAAGGGACTTATATTCGTTCGATTGCTGCAGACTTTGGAAAGGCATTGAGGAGCGGAGGAACGCTCATCGAATTGCGCCGTACCGCCTCCGGTGACTTTGACATTAAAGATGCTTTAACGGTTGAAGAGGCAATCAAAATGATTGAAGAGAGCGAAATTTAAGCCAAGCCCTTTTTTAGTACTAAAAAATCCCTATTTTTGTCGCTCCGAATTACTAGGCCCGAGTGGCGGAACTGGTAGACGCGCTGGATTCAAAATCCTGTT
>JAQXCN010000086.1 GCA_029251865.1 Crocinitomicaceae bacterium
AGGAAAAAGGGAAATAAAAATAATAAAATCAGTTTTTTCATAATATTAAAATTGATTCAGTAAAAGTAAATTATGTGTGCCTTTAAAAATACACTGATTACCTTTTAAAGGGACACAAAAAAGTCTTTAAAAAGCACATAATAGTCTTATCTACAAATGATTAGTATATTTAAAAAGGATTTTTAATATCCTATTGAATTAAGCTAGATTTCGCATATCCGCGTACTCCATTCCAATGCAGTAATATTACCACCAATAAAAGGAGATGTGATAAATCACTACGGTCAAGCCATGGTGCGATGCTTATTTTCATGCCTTGAAGGACTGCGCTAGGAATTAACACCACAACACTCCAATAAAAATAGCGAAATGAACTATTGATCTCATGCGTATAGCGCCAACCCAAATACCCCAAACAGGTCAGAAATCCAAAAGCTGAAGCAATTGAAGGGATTAACAGGCCCAGTTGAGGATTTCCTTTTAAATCAAGAAAGGTAAAAATCGTGAGCTCCAAGACTAAAAAAATCAAAAGCTTTATTTTCGATAAGAATACAAAAACAGAACGACGAGGATGCTCGAGCAAACTTAACATCGCCCGCTCCATAAAGTAAAGTGATATGATTGATGCGATCCAACCAGGATACTTCCCTACTACACCCCAATAATTATAAAAACCGTGACCTAAACCTCCAATAAAAAAGCTACAACCAAAAGCAATAAAAAATACACGCCAAAAATTAAAAAAAGGAGTTTCTATTGACAGCTTTTGAACTTTTCTACTGATTATTAAAGCTGAAATAAAAAGAATAGTATTGCCAATTAAGCTATTTGGTTCTAGTAGGTCAAAACCACAAAAATTGAATTCAATTTTTTCAAAATCACTCCCTATTCTCACTTACTTTTCTCTTTAAACTTTTTGCTTGAACGAATAATTAAATGTTCAACAAGCATCGGAAGTCTTGGTTGAAGAAATGCATTGAGTACACCAACAAAAGAGAGCGTCGTGATGAATCGCCTTCTTTGAATATTTTGTAATACCTTTTTTGAGACGTAAGAAATAGATTGTGCTTTCTTACCCGAACGATCATCTAAAACAATTGGCGAACCATCGGCGGATATGGATTCTTTATTGTGTTCGATTTGCGTAATCCCAACATATATAAGTCCAACGTGAACTCCAGAACTAGACTCTTCTATGCGAATAGATTCCGCAAAAGACCTCAGCGCCATTTTAGATGCACAATAAGGAGCCAATCCCGGTAGACCGCGTATACCTGCTACACTGGAAATAAAGACCAAACTGCCTTTGGTCTCCTTTAAATATTCTAGAGCATAGATGGTTGGTTTTACACTACCCATAAAATTACTATTCATAACACGCTCAAAGACCTCAGGCTCACAATCCACAACATTCCCTCTACTCGAGACACCGACGTTGTTGACCAAAATATCGAGACGTCCATACGTTTGAATTGCAAAATCAATTAACTGCTTCGCCCCTTCTGAACTCGTGACATCACAACAAAAATAATGTACCTGACTCGAGATTTTTTTTAGATCAGATTCGGTTGCTTGCAAACGCTCCTCATTTCTTCCATTCAATATGACTTTGGCACCGGAGGCCAGAAATTCTCGCGCGATTCCTTTACCAATACCGCGGCTAGAACCTGTTATAACGGCTACTTTTCCGTTCATGATTTTATATAATTTGTATCAGGATTAAAACGCAGCGCTGTAAATGTATTTGTCCAAGCCATTGCAACGTGAACAAAAAATGCGATCCAAATTGTCCCGGATGATAAGGTCAAAAGACATAATACTAGTCCTAGTGGGATTGCACCAATTGTTTCATCTAGACCTTTTGGAATGTGTGTCGCCGAGTATAAAGCTATATTGACCGCAATTGCAGGCCAGACACCTAATGGTTCTATTAATGGAAAAAGAAGCACTCCTCTAAAAAGGAATTCATAACCAAAGAGATATAAGAACCAACCGAGCGCATTCATGTACACCATTTTTCTTGTCCATATTTTTGCTCTTATTTGCGGATAATTCACCAAATTCTTAGGCTTCCTTGCACTAAAGTGCACTAATGGTATAACCAATAGAGATAAGCCCAAGGTCCATAGGATTGAATAGATTGTGGTTTGCTCAATATAAACCAAACCATAATCAGAAAGGGAAAAACCTTTAAGAAAAATTAGACATATAATTATTGGAAATACCCCCATACTTAAAAACCCAAATATTTTTGTAAAAAATATATGTCTGAATGAGGCCTCGTCAAAAGTGTACTTGTCGTAAAAATAGGATTTGACTCTGGGAGAAGCCGCGGTAAACCAATACAAAATAAAAAAAACGAGTGCCAAAATGATAGGCAAAAAGGAAACCAAATCACCAGCTTTCCAAGACAAGTCGACATCTAAAGATTGAAACATTTAGGACTTTTTTACAGTTAAATAATCGTTTTCAATAAACCAATTATAGCATTCATGAATTGCATCTTCAATTGGTGTTTGAGGCATTTCTAATTCACTTACGGCCTTCTGAGACGAGTAATAATGGGTTTCTGAAGCTAAAATGGCAAGTTCATGCGTTATTTTAGGATTCAAATTAAATATTTTAGCAAAAATAGAAGCTCCTTTTCCATAGGTTCGAATTAGCGATTTTGAAAACTTTAATTTTGGCGCTGTTCCGTTTGTACAACTTGCAATTTTATCGAAAGCCTGCTTGTAGGTTAAATTTTCATTTCCTAAAATATAGCAGTTTCCTTTTTTCCCTTTTGTAATCGCATTTGTAATCGCTACTGAAACGTCTTTTACTGAAACGTAATTCTTACCTCCGGTTGGATATCCTGGTACTTTTTTATTGTATACACCACGAATCATCTCGCCTGAAGAAGGTCTGGAATCGTAAGGACCAATCATAAATGTTGGATTAACAACTAAGGCATCGAATCCTTCATTTTTCGCTTTATCCAACACGAGTAATTGTGCTTTATATTTTGAATCCATGTAATCTAAGCCATAATGACTCGCCGCATATTCATTCAACTCATTACCAGGGTTTTCCTTATTTCCAGAACGGAAAGAATTTGCAGTACCTACATAGATAAAACGTTTAACTCCGTTTTTTTGTGCAGCTGTGATTATATTTTCAGTTCCTTGGATGTTTACTTTATTGACCATCTCCAATCTTGGAGGATACATATTCGTCATTGCGGCGCAATGGATAACAATATCTATACCTTCAGTTGCGGAAAGGACATCACTTTGCTCAAGAATATTACCTTGAATCATTTCAAGATCCAACTCGGAAATTGTTTTAGACTCCTTGTTTTTCTCAACAAAGGCAAAGACCTTATAATCACGAGAAATCAGCTCTCGCACTAAATTACTCCCCAATAAGCCATCGGGACCTGTAACTAAAACTTTCATATTTATCTACAAAATGTGTTTAACCGCACAAAGATGTAGAATTTTAAATAAATAGTAAGGTTTGAGCGCTGTTTAAATTCGGTTTTTAAATTAAAGGCCCGTCTTAATCGTCGTCTTGCTTTTTGTTACATTGAAACCAACATTTACACCAGCAATACCACCACCTTTTCGAGATGAATAGAAAATATTTACTGGAATATTCAATGCGCCTGCCTTGAATGTACGACCGAAAGCCATCAAAAACATGGTGGAGAGCCTAACTGATCCATCACTGTGCATCCAATCCTCCATCCCTGCAAGTTTTGCAACATTAATAGGGTTATTTTCATGATCTCTCACCTGTTGACTATACGAAACACTAGAATTTCCATCATAATTAAATTCACTGTTCCAATAACTATTCCAGTCGTTCTCCGATTCCCAATTGTTATCAGAATCAAAATTACCTCTAAGAGTTCTGCTCAAAGTGAACCCCGGTCCAAACGCGAATTCCCAACCCGCATCTCCAAAACGGAAACCATTTAATATCGACAATGTAGGAAGAAATTGTCCTTGCTCAAGACCAGAAACATTGAGTATAAACTCAGCCAAAGCGGAGAAATTATTAGTACCAACATACTGTGCCTCAAGCTGGTAACCTATCATAGAAACTGCAGGAAAAATATCAAGACCACCTTGACTAGAAGAGCGATTAGCGAATTCATAAAAAGAACCTGTCATTACACCCACCCCCACTCTAGGACCTGAATTGCTCACTTTTCCGACATTTGATTTAGTAATAATATCGTTATCAAACCTTAACTGCTCAACAAGCTCTTTTCCAGCAGGAATATCGAGCATTTCTTTTAATAACACCTCAGTCATTCTTTGGAGCTCTTTTTCTTGGTTTGTAAATTCTTTTAAACCTGATTTATAAACCTGGTTATTTTTTACGTCAATCATTTTTAGCGAGATTGCGATTTTGTTTCCAAGTAGGTCATAACTACCTGTAATCATGTATTCAACTCCTAATTTATTACCGAATTCAACAAGACATGTTTTACTAAGGCATGTTTTATAAGATGCATCTTCGTCATAAACTTCTTGCATATCAAAGACATCATACACAGAATACTTATTCAATTTAGAAAGCTCTAGACGAATCATTTTTGCACACATGTCTGGAGTTGCATATAGGCCATCAACATTTGGATTGGCAACAGCAATAGATGGATTCCCTTGCGCAAAAACAACTGCTGAAAAGGAAATGATCAAGAATAGTAATAGTGACTTTTTCATTGTACTTATTTTAAATTTTGAAACAAATATAAACACTCAAATCCGAACATTCACTTTAAAAAGACATTTTAAAGGATATTAAAACAATTCTTAAAATATAATTAAACATCTAATAAAACATGCC
>JAQXCN010000028.1 GCA_029251865.1 Crocinitomicaceae bacterium
ATGAATCTGCTGCCTTTTCTGCTGCTGCGTTAATATCCAATTGTGAAATACCATAAGGTGCGAACATATGGCTCATGGTCCAATTGCCCTTTACAGTGTCTCTTTTTACTTGAAACGAATCTAAAACAAAGCCATATTCATTAATAGGCGAGGGAATTGTACTTGAATCCTTTTTAATAACTTCTTTAATTGCGTCATCATTTGCTCCGCATCCGATAAGGAATAAGGAAAGAAGAAAAAAACCGAAATTATGTGTCATATTCATTGTGGATGTGTTTACCGTTGTTGGTCTACCTAAACAAAAATAATTCGAATTGAGTAGCATAATGACCAATGTAAAACTCTTTATTCATACATAAATGTTAGTTTTTTTGAATTTTGTCCATCCATATTGAAAAGAAGTTTGATGGAATACGTTCTTTCGTGTTTTCATCAGCTCCTTTTTTATTCAACAATAAAATAAGTTACGCGTTAAAGTGGCTCTAAATCCCAACCATTATCGGCTTATCCGTATTTCCAATAATTGTCTTTCTTAGCTAATAAATTAAATCTGCTCTAAACTTTTTTACAACTTGTATCAAGTTTGTATCATTATAAAGGAGATAATGACCTAGTTTTGAAGAAAAAAAGTTATGAAAAAGAAATTTATTGCAGCGTTATTGATTACACCTCTAGTTTTGGGTTCATGTGGAGATTCTTCAGAGAATGTTCAATCAGAAGAGGCAAAAACAGAAGAGGGTGAGGTAAAAGCTGAAAAGGTGGAGTACAGAAAATTACCAAACGCCAATTTTAAAATAACCAATATGGATAAGAAGTATTTTCAGTTGACAGAGGGTGGAGAAGTAGAACTCGTTATTGATTCAGATGGTGGACTTGAGGTTTCATGTGAATTTGAAGTAGTCAACACCTTTACTGGAAAAGCAAAGTATGATCAGGTTTTTGTTTCGGCTGTAGCTATGGATGCAAAAGGAAAAACGATCGAGATGTCTACCACTACTAATGGTGAGATGAGAACTAACGATAGTGATGGAAGCCAGTTTCTAGACTTTATGATGGGTGAGCCTGGAAGCAAATCAACGTTTACCTTTAGAGGGTCAAAGAACATTGAGGGTTCTTGGGATACTGACGTGGCAGCAACAAAAGCGGCTATCGATCAAATTGAATCTTTTAAGATCTTGACTGATAGGTAATCTTTAATAGTGAATAATTCAAAAGTGGTAAATATTTTTACCACTTTTTTTGTTTAGTCAGATTCTGTAAATTAGAGTTATGATAAAAAAGGTACTTCGTTTATTGGCAAAAGCAATTGTCTTTTTTACATTTTTCCCGCATTCTATCTCTTCAATAGAACAGCAGAACCGTCAAGTGAAGTAATGTTTTCAATAGAGAACCCAATGTCTTTTGTAATACTAAAGAAAACCATCTTTAAAAAAGTTAGGTTTCAAGTAGTGCTGAAACACTGAGATTAATCCGCAATAGCCTTAACTATTTTTTCAATTTATTGAGTGGTCGGATTAGATTTTTGTACTCAACTAAATCCATTTCAATAGAACCCACGAGAAGATCTGTTTTAAGACGTATTGGGACTTTGTTTGCATCGTCACTTACCCATAGCGTCATGTCTTCTTCTTCCTTGAACACGCGCCCTTTTTCAACCATAGGTCTAAACTTTAAGCAATTAAATGCACCTAAATCTGTTTCAATTATTTCTTTACCTAGAAACTTAAACTTTAGGGGATACATTTCTCGGTCAAAAAAAGTTTGAATTTCAAACTCCTGTCCAACACTTATATTTTCCATGTCTAGTGTTCGCGCATAATAAAAAGCAGATAATAGATCCTGGGTATTCGGTGCAATTTTATAGTTTGTTTTCCCATTTTGGGAGACAGTAGCTTTATGTGTAGCCTGGTTAAATGAGATTTCTCTATCTAATTCATAGTCTCCTTCGCGTACATGTCGAATGAATTTCAGAGGTAAAATCGCTGTTTCGTCAATATAGGTTTCATAACGGTCATCAACCTTAAAAAACCAGCTAAGTGGACCTGAAGATTTACCCTTTCCGATGACATGCATCGTTTTTTGACCATTTATAGCTGCGGACACCTCTTTTATTTCTAGTGTGGCTTTTGCTGCATCGAAATATCCGTATGAAACATCGTAGCGTAAAAATTCCCCTTTCTTGAAGGCGGCTTGTTTCACGATTCGGACGGGCTGAACATTGGTACTTGTCTCTTGTTTGTGTGCTGGACGAAAAGCAAAAAGAACTGCCAATAATAGCGTAAATAAAATTCTTGATTTAACCGTCATAATAATTAATTTAATCAAGGAAATACAAAGAGTGTTCCAAAGCCATCTAGATCAGCGTCTTTAAATTAAAACTTCATTTATTTTGCTTCATTTTAGTCTCGTCTTTTTCTATCTTTAGGTCGAAACAATACGATACTATGAAAACAATTGTTAGGCCCTTAAATAATTTGGGCGAAAGAAGATGTCTCGGTTATACATGTGAGATTATTGAAGAAACAAAGTTTAAGCAAGGCTACATTGACGCCTACTTACCTTATGTTTCTCCCGAAACCAATGAGGCCAATATCTATTGTTGTGTTGTGGTGACGGAGGGGGAACTTAAAGGTCGAATTTTGATTTTAGAGCATGCAAGCTTAGAGGTCGTACTAGAAGCCTAGCATATTGCTTTTGTTATGCAAGTAATACAACGATTTACGCTTCTTTTATTGGTTTTGGTAGCTTTATATGGTTGTAAATTAAGCGAAAAGAATGGCTACCTGGAGCATTTTACAGAAGTCAATCCCTTAGTCTCGATTCAAAATGTTGCTGACCTTGGTAATGATTATTATCCGGAGCTTGAATCCTATGCTCAGGTGAATTTATGTCTAGAGTCCTATCAGCGATTGAAGGATCAGGGATATGTGATGTTAGGCTATTCCCTTTTTGAATATGATGGTAAGCTTAGTGAGGGCTTAGCCATTCAAACAGGTAAAAAATTAGGTGCCCATAAGGTTCTTTTGGCGCGCGAAGCAGGGAACTCAGGTATGCTTAAAGCCTTGTCTCCTTCAAATGAAAAAGGTTATAAGGGGGCTTTGATTTTAGAAGAATTCGTCCACAAGCCAAAGGAAAAACAGTCGATTTTGCAGACTGAATTTTACCACAGTGTGCTTTTTTTAGTGAAACGTTCGATAGATTAAGGGTTTTGCGCGTTTAGCATAACATCCTAAATATTTAATGTCTATCTTAAAAAGGTAATCTAAAACGATGTACTATGACATATAGATATAGCTGCATCTTCTTATTTCTGTTTTTGTGGAGTTCGGTTTTTACTCAGGCTCGGATTCATGTAGACGAGACAAATATTGATTTTAATCATTTGCCAGAGGTCATTATTGAAATAGAAAATAACGAACCATTTACTGGTGTTGTCTTCGCGCTATACAACAATGGAAATATTCAATATGAATGGTCTTATGTTGATGGTATCCCGAATGGATTTTGGAAATATTATTTCTACACTGGAAAAGTCCAATACGAGTTTACGTATATAAAAGGAAATAAGCATGGTCCCTGTCGGGCTTGGCATTTTAATGGGAAATTGAACTTTGAGAGCCAATATAAAGACGATGTATTAAATGGGGAACAAGTTTTTTGGACTTATAATGGTGAATTGGATCACAAAAGAGTATATGCTAACGGCGCGTGTATTTCTGGGTGTGAACAGTAATAAATTGTGATGGTTGCGAATCATATATGAAATAATACAACATAAAAAAAGCCCATCATTTGATGGGCTTTTGAAATAAAATAAATTTATTTTGAATTCATAGCTTCTTTAAGTGCCACATAAGTATCACCTAAGGCTTTGTTGTAACTCTCAGCTGTTTTTTCATAGGTTTTAGCTGCTTCACAATCATCTTCAGCTTTATCAATAGCTAAGTCGCCCTTGCATTTATTTCTGATATCTTTCATTTTAGATTCGAGGGCATCTGTATCATCTTTAAAGGCCTTGAGGTCATCTGATGATGCGTCTTTAATACCTTCTGCAATTTCACCAGCCATAGTTACATATTCTTCCATAACTTGATTTCGTGCTTCAGCACATCCACATGCAGAATCTAAACTCTCTACATCGATGTCTGCAGCACTTCCACCACAAGAACCTAACATTGCACCAAGTGCAAATACCATTACTAATTTTTTCATAATTATTTTTTTGATTTATGAAATACTTACGATGTCCCGTTCTTTTTGTTTCACTTAATAAACGTTTTGGATATGATTTCTTTTCGAGAAACAATACAACATAAAAAAAGCCCATCATTTGATGGGCTCAATATGTTAATTTGAAAATATGATTATCTCATCATTTTCAACATTTCTTCCAATTTATCAGCGGCCTCTTTGGCTGCTTCACAGTCTTTATCTGCTTTTTCAATAGCCAAGTCACCTACACATTTTTTCTCGATTTCATCCATCTTATCCTGAATAGGCTTGTAATCCTCTGCAAAATCTTCTCTCACATCGTCAGAAGGGTCTTCTATATCTTTAAAATCGTTCAACATGTCAATAGATTCGTCCAATACCGTTACCGTAGCTTCTGCACATCCACAAGGGCTGTCTAAGGATTCTACATCAATACTTGCCGCACCACCACAAGAACCTAACATTGCACCAAGTGCAAATACCATTACTAATTTTTTCATAATTATTGTTTTTCAGTTATTTTGGTACATCTTACGTTGCACCGTTATTATTGTTTCATATGGTTTAAATTATAAATATAGTTTATAGAAACTTTACTTATAAAAAAGCCCATCATGAGATGGGCTTTACATTCACATAATAGAAACTACTATAGTCCTATTTCTTTAACCAATGTCATCATTTCCTCTGCCGCTGGACAATCCTCAGCTTTAGTAGGATCTAAATCACCTTTACATTTACTTTGGATTTCTTCGAGTTTATCCTCATAAACTTTTGCATCCGCTTGTAATTCTTTCATCTTTTCTTCAGACGGCTCTTCTCCTAAATCTTCGAATTGCTGTTTGAAATCTGCCATTTCTTTTAAGACAGCAACACCAGCCTCAGCACATGCGCATGGCGTATCTAAACTTTTAACTTCGATGTCTGCAGGATCGCTACCGCAAGAGCCTAACATTGCACCAAGTGCAAATACCATTACTAATTTTTTCATAACTTTTAAATTTTACTTTTTTGTAAAAGTAGCCTATCATTTGAGAAATATTGATACATTCTTGATACATTTTATATCTTTATAATATGAAAGAGCGACTAAAAGAAGAGGTTGAGTTAATGCTTGGTAATAAAATAGTTTCTAGAGGAGATTGTCAATTACTTTCTGATTTAATTTTTGAACAACAAAAAAAACAGGTCAGCTATAATACCTTGAGAAGGTTTTTTAATGTAGATAAATCAGCCGAGCATAAACCCTCAAGACAAACCTTGAATGTATTAAGCACCTTTGTAGGATACCCGAATTACTTTGCTTTCACCTCAGGAGAACCATCAAAGGTTAGCTGGGAGCTTCAAAATGAACTTTATTATTGTTTAGGGGATTCCGAAGATGCGAACCTTTTAAATTTTTTAACCTTTTGTCGGATACAGAAAACGCCACAACTTTTGGAGCTATTGAGTATAAGTTTCAGAGAATGCTTTCTTGCCGGAAATTATAAAGCTATACATATGCTATGTAAGAGTAAGGGGTTGAATTTAATTGGGTTGAACTATTCAGAACGGGTTCAATTCGGCCGTTCTGTAGGGCTCTTACTCAGAAGTATTACGGTTCCGAAAAATGAGCTGATTGCCTTAGCCGAAAACACGGTATTTATGGAAATGGTTTTTCTGATCTTCGTAGATTATACCTCTTTGAATACTGCGAACAACAACTACGTTAAGTTAATGAATTTAATAGCAGCAGGTGAAGTGCGCCTAAAACGAAAGGATGCCTTATTTTTTCAATGTTTAAGTTTCCTGAGAAACTTTTTAATCGGTGTACCCAATGCTTTCGTTGATTTAAAGCCCCATAATAATCTTCATCCGATTTTATATTCACGTGTATGCAGTGTTCAGCTAATTCAAAATGCGAGGCGTAATATTCCTAGTGGGCGCATTATCGATGATTTACAGAATAAACTTGATGGGGATTTGGTTAATAGAATGGATTATATATTCGAAGTCATAACCACGGCTCTACTTATAAAAGATTTTGAGCTTATGGCATTTGTGTCTAAAAGTGAGCCCTACGCACAAGGAAAGCTATATCAAGAATCTCATCTTCAACAAGTTTTGATTGTTAAATTGATTTATTTGATCAAGAATGGATTTATAAAACAAGCCAAAAAAAATCTAATTCATGTGAACAAAAAGGGATGGGGCAGAAGCTATTTTGATATTTATGAGATTTATTATCTGATTTTGAGTTACGAAATAGAGACGGATGAAAGTGTTAAAAAAAGAATCTTCAAAAGCTATTTGAAAAAGATAAAGCAATTGAATTATAGTTTATTTGACAGAGCGTATATTCTGAATTATTTTAAGTAGGTCTTCCGGGATCTTTCCGACAGAGACAAAATCTCATTTTTGAGTATAAATGAGCCATAAAGGTGCTAAAAGTTTAAATTTTAACAAAAAAAGTCTCTTTTTTGCCCAATATTGCATTAAATATTGATTTTTTAGTTCAAGTTTACGGTAATGTTTACGTTTTTATAAAAACGTATGAAAAAAGATCAAAAACTAGTATTTTGATTCAAAAAAGCGCTTTTTATTGCAAAAATGTATGATTTTTGAATAAAATCGATTTATTTCCAGGAAGTACTGTCTTTTCCGTCTTTTACCGTAATTCCTGCATTCTTTAAGCCATCTCTAATGAGATCAGAAGTCCCCCAGTCTTTATTGGAACGTGCTTGTTGACGCAATTCTAAAACAAGAGCCATAACAGGTTTTAATCGATTGTCTTTTTGTCCACCTTCTAGGGTAAGACCAAGAACATCCAAAACAAAATTTTGCATTTCGGTTAAAAGTAAAGTCTTGTCTTTTTGGGATATCGATGCTTTTCCATCTCGGATAAGATTGATTTTCTTAACGCCATCAAAAAGAGCTGCAATTAAAATGGGCGCGTTGAAGTCATCATTCATTGCCGCATAGAATTCTCTAACAATACTTTCTATATCAAAAGTGCTTTTTTCTGAAACAGAAATATTCTCTAAGGATTCCAATGCTTCAGTTAGTCTTGAAAGGCCTTTTTCAGAAGCATTCAAAGCTTCTTGTGTCAAATCCAAAGTGCTTCGGTAATGGGACTGCATCATAAAGAATCGCAAAACATTCGGGCTGTATGCTTTATCAAAAAGATCTGTTGTCCCTTCGACAATTTCTTGGGGTAAGAAGAAGTTTCCAAGGGACTTGCTCATTTTTTTGCCATTTACATTTAACATGTTGGCATGCATCCAAAATTTAGCAGGTGATTTTCCACTTGACCCGCAGCTCTGGGCAATTTCATCCTCATGGTGTGGGAATTTTAAATCTAAACCACCACCATGAATATCAAAAGTTTCACCAAGATACTTTGTACTCATTGCAGTACACTCAATGTGCCATCCAGGGTTGCCATTACCCCATGGCGAACGCCAGATCTGCATGTCATTTTCGTTGGCTTTTTTCCAAAGTGCAAAGTCAGCAAAAAAACGTTTCTCACCCTGCGCGTTAAGTTCTCTTGTTTCATTTTCGAGTTCTTCAACTTTTCGACCACTTAAGGCACCGTAATTATAGGAGGCCTTGTAGGTTTGTACATCAAAATAAACAGATCCATTTACTTCGTAAGCAAAACCATTCGCTATGATTTTTTCAATGATTTCGATTTGTTCTTGAATGTGTCCTGTTGCGGTAGGTTCGATGGTTGGGGGTAATAAATTATAGATTTTTTGTAGGTTCTGGAATCGAACATTGTATTTATATACGATTTCCAGAGGCTGCAGTGCTTCAAGACGTGCTGCTTTTCCAATACTATCTTCTTGCTGTCCTGCGCTATTCGTAATATGTCCAGCATCAGTGATGTTTCGAACATATTTTACATTGTAACCAATGTGCAATAAATAGCGGTATACCAAATCGAAATTAATGAAAGTACGCATGTTACCCATGTGTGGCTCACTATATAACGTTGGACCACAAACATACATTCCGACCATATCTTTATGAATCGGTTCAAAGTTTTCTTTTGCTCCTGATAATGTGTTGTATATTTTGAGTCCTTTCATTTTTTTATTCCTTCGGTACAAAACAAATTTAGAAAAACCACCAAGAACATTGGGGTCATATCAACAAAAAAGAGGGACGCGCCCTCTTTTTCTAACCTAAACTACTAAATATGAAAACAACGCGTCTTTAATGACTCGTTATGTTCTTAACGACAGCTTAGACGATTCATTACAGGCCTTAACATTTTTTTAACATATATTGGCACGGTTCGTGTTTCTTGGAAGTGTGAATTTGAACTTTCAATCCTTAATCTATGTTAATAGTGGGACAATAATGAAATACTAATTTGGACTAAAAACTAAAACATGAAAAAAATGAAACTCTTAACGCCATTATTTATAATCTTAACTTATATATCCTTTGCTCAAGATTTGCCAACCTGGTCTGCAGATGTAGCACATTCAAACATGGGTTTTAAAGTCTCCCATAAAGCAATTTCTAATACCATTGGAGATTTCAGAGACTTTGATCTCGTTGTAACTACGCCAAACGATAATTTTGAGGATGCAAAAATCAAAATGATTATCGAAACAGCATCAATTAACACAGCAAATTCATCGAGAGACGAGCACTTGAGAAGTGAAGACTTTTTTGACGCCGAGCGATACCCCCAAATTATTTTTACGAGTAGCTCCATCACTGCCAAAAATGACAACACCTATGACGTGAAAGGCACATTAAACATGCATGGTGTAGAAAAAGAACTCATTCTTAATATGACCCACAACGGTTCAACAACATCGCGCAGCGGAAGCGAATTGGCTGGCTTGTATTTTTCAACTATATTTAAACGATCAGACTTTAAAATAGGTGTTGATATGCCGAACACTGTTGTAGCCGATGACATTTTATTAAATGCTGAAATAGAAATTGTAAAACAATAATTTATGAAAGGAATAATACTAACAATTGCTTTAATTTTCTCCGTTGCATTCTTAAATGCTCAAGAATCCAATGAGATAGATACGTACAAAATTGCTTTTTTCAGTAAGGATGCTTCTGGTGTTTTTAAAGAAATGTCTGGAACCGTTGAAACCACAAAGCCTGGAGTCCCTTCAGCTTTTAATTTGGAAATCGATGTTGCTTCGATTAATACGGGTAACGGAATACAAAATAAACATGCAAAAAGCGCAGAATGGTTTAACGCCAAAAAGTTCCCGAAGATTTCATTTAATTCCTCAGAAATTATTCGAAATGAAGAAGGCACCTTCGCTAAAGGTGATTTAAAAATCCACGGTGTAACAAAGGAGGTAACGTTACCATTAGAGATCACTTTGAAAGACGGAAAGTACTTCTACAAAACAAAGTTCAGCGTTAAAAGAGCAGATTATAATATGGGACCAAAAAGTAAAGTATCACCTTCCATAAAAATTATTGCAGCGTTAACCTTAAAAAAATAATAGACTTGAAAAAAGGAATCATTCACCCCCTAGTTGCAGGAATTTTCGCTGCGATTGTCACCATAGGTTATGGAATGGCTTATGAAAAAGCCACCGTTATTGAAGGTGATCAATTGGATTCTTTACGCGAGGCCATACCCATGCTGCATTTATTTATAGCGCCAGTTGTCGGTTGCTTATTGGCCTCTTTGGGCTACGCACTGCTGCAGAGAATAGGACCTACTTGGGGAACGTTTTTGTTCTATTTTCTTTTTGCTTCAATTTCAATTGTATCTTCCTTCGGCATTTTTTCGGTCTATAATCTTCATGAGGAAATTCAGTTTACAATTTATGGATATGCGATGCCGATGCATTATTTTCCGTTTTTGAGCTGGGTTGCTTTCCATCCGTTATTTTTCCCAAAAGGAAAATAAAGACACTGAACCACAACGTTTTCCATTCATTTACGTTATATACACAGTATATAAAGTGAAACTTATTTTATTCTCCATAGTTTTTGTGCTCTTCTTGGGCAAAGCACATGCACAGCTTGTGACAGGAACCGGTGCGTCTCCACTCAACCTAGTTCAAAATGTACTTCTTGGCCCAGGAGTTACGGTCTCGAATATTATGTACAATGGTGCACCTTCTGCCATTGGGTCCTTTCAGGCATCGGGAACAAATTTAGGAATAGAAGACGGGATCTTATTAACGACAGGTACTGTGCTCGCAAATTCATATGGCCCACAGGGTCCAAATAACCAAGGAGGTTCTGGTGCTGATAATGGATACGGTGGTTCTGGTCTATTGTCAAACATCTTAAATGGAGAACCAACATTTAATGCAGCCATACTCGAATTTGATTTTGTGCCCTACTCTGACACCGTAGCATTTAAATATGTTTTTGGTTCAGAGGAATACCCGGAGTATGCACCACCAATAAGTTCAACATATAATGATGTCTTTGGGTTTTTTATTTCAGGTCCAGGAATTCTAGGCTATCAAAATATAGCACAGTTACCAAATGGCAATGGGGTAGTATCCATTAATAACGTTAATCCTGTCACAAATGCGCAGTATTATATTTATAACGGAGAAGGAAACAATGCACCATGGAATGGTTCTGACCAGTATATTCAGTATGACGGATTTACAAAAGTTTTAAAAGCAGTTTCGGAGGTGCAATGTGGTCAGACGTATCATCTCGTTATCGCGATTGCAGATGTAGGGGATGGCTCATGGGATTCAGGGATCTTTCTTGAAGCAAATAGCCTTTCATCTCCAACACCAGTTGAAATAACTTATACGGTTTCTAGTGAGCTTTTTTCGAATCCAAATTGGATTGCTGAAGGCTGTGTTACAGCAACGGTAACGCTCGAGAGAGAAACAAATTTAGACGAGTCGTTGACCGTACCCCTCGTTATTTCTGGCTCCGCTACAAATGGAGTTGATTACACAGGAATTCCTAATACAATAACGTTTAACCCTGGAGAGACCCAGGTTTCATTTACAATTAGTGTTGTGCTTGATGGCATCGAAGAAGGACTTGAAAATATCCTTTTGGACTTCCCCTTGGAGGATCCTTGCGGGAATATCACGCCCGTTTCCATTGAGCTTTTTTTACAAGACATTGAAGCCGTAAATGTTGAAATCAGTAATACGGAAATAGGCTGTCCGGGAGAAAACATAACATTGAACACGAACGTTACAGGTGGTTTAGAACCCTACACGTATTTGTGGAATACAGGCGAAACGTCAAGTTCAATTAGTATTTCCCCTACAGAAACGGGCACCTATTTTTTAGAAGTTGTTGACGATTGTCTAAATGTCCTGGCATACGATACTGTAATCGTCAGTGTTCCTGAGTATGAGCCGATTTCAATAGTGACAAGTGATGATATTATAGAAATATGCCCAAATGTAGGTCAGTCAATATTCGTTGAAGCTACAGGCGGCACAGGGAATTATATATATACTTGGACAAATGCCATGAATCAGATTATTTCGTCCGCCGACTCCTCCTTCATTTCGCCAATGGTATCCACTTATTTTGTGGTGGAAGTTGATGATGAATGTGGAAGCTACGCATTTGATACCATATTTTACGAAGTCACCAGTCCTCCTTTGGAATTAATAATAAGCCCTTCAGTATCCCTATGCCCAGGAGATTCTACACTCGTTCAAATATCTGCATCTGGAGGCTTTGGATCCTATTCTTATTTCTGGCCGCACAGTCAAGAGACATCAACTCAAGTTTGGGTACAACCTTTTTCTACTACCAATTATCAGGTTCAGGTTTCTGACGATTGTCAAACCTTTTTTGTCACGGCATCCATCCAAGTCATAGTGGTTAAGCCTGATGCTAATTTTACTGTTATTAGTGACCCTATTGTTGAGAATCTCCCTATATCTTTTCAAAATTTGACATCGAATGGCTTCTCTTATGAATGGTATTTTGGTGATGGCGGATATTCTTCAGAAATTCATCCAAACCATGTTTACGATGAACCAGGGACCTACCCAATTACACTTGTGGCTGAGGACAGTAAGGGATGTATTGATAGTATTACCTTGTATGTGGAGATTCTGAATGAGTATTTTGTGTATCTGCCGAATACTTTCATTCCAGATGGTGACCGGGTAAATGAAGTTTTTTCTGCGAGTTTAATTGGCGTTCAGTCTATTGAAATAGAAATCTTTAATCGTTGGGGACAACTAATTTTTTCTTCAACGGATCTGGATTTTGAATGGGATGGAACCTATAAAGGTCGCAGAGTTCAAAACGGCACTTATCTATGGAAACTTCGGGTACTGCCTTTGGACAAAGTTGATAAAGAATTATTTACAGGACACGTGAATATTTTGAAATGATCGCTTTAGTCTTTCGATATAATCTCGTAAAGCTCATTTAAGTTCGGTGAAATAATAACCTCAATCCTTCTGTTTTTCGCTTTATCAGAATCGGAAACAGGATAAAACTCTCCTCTTCCAGCCGCCATTAATTGAGTCGGTGTTACAGAAGAATTATTCAAAATAATTTCAACAACACTTGTAGCTCTTAAAACAGATAGCTCCCAGTTATTTTTTGGTGCTGTAGCTCGGTTAAGTTTATCACTGTCTGTATGGCCTTCTACAATAATCTCGAGGTCCTTTTCATTTTCTAGTACACGACCAAGTTCAACCAAAGCTTTTGTCCCTTCTGCTTCTACAGTGGTGCTTCCTGATTTAAATAATAGTTTTGCTTCTAAGCTCACATAGATTCTACCATTTTTTTGTTCTACTGTTAGACCTTGCCCTTCAAACCCTTTTAAAGCACGTGCAACGCGTTCTTTTAGCATACGGATACCATCCTCTTTCTTTCGGAGTAAATCTTCAAGTTCGTTCACGCGTTTTTCTCGTTCAGAGAGTAAACGCTCTTTTTCTTTTAATTCCAGATCAAGGGCTAATAATGCATCCTCTTTTTCCTGAAGGGAAAGGTTTTTTATTTTAAGCTCCGCCTGAAGCGCAGCTGTCTCTTTTGCGCTTAGGTTTTTGAGGTTATTGAATGAGTTTTCAAGCTCTTTAGTTTGAGCTTTGAGTATGCCATAATCTCTATTCATAAGACGCATCTGCGCACCAAGATCAGCAGTATCGTTTCGAAGGCCAATAAGTTCTTTATTTGCCAGGTCAAACTTAAGCTCAAGCTCTTTCGCTAGACTTTCATAGTCTAAACTCATCTTCTTGTACTTTTCTAATTCTTCTGCACAAGTTTTTTCACGTTCAAGTAGTTCGTTATATTTTTTTGAAGGAACACAAGCACTAATAAAAAACATTAAAAGTGCAAAGGATAATATTGTTTGTCTCATACCAAGGGTTTCAACAAAGATGAACTAAACTTCTTTTCAACAGTGCACATTGCGGGTTATTTTTGAACAAGCAATCCTTCATAAAGTATTCTACAAGCATAAGTGCTACTTAAATCTTAACAGATTCCCTACCTTTGCGGTCAACTTATGATTATGGCACAGAAAAAAATCACCATACCCTTAAAAAAAGCATTAGAAGATTTATCTTCCGGTGAAGAGAAAAAAATGGCAAAAGCGATTCAGACCATTTCGACATCTGGAAACGTATTGATTTTAGAACAACTAATAAGTTTATTGCTTCAGACATCAAACGCAACGGTCAAGAAAAAAGTAATTGCGCTTTTATCAGATGTTAGAGACAATGGTGCGAAACAGTTATTTATTGATACGCTAAATGATGAGGTATACGATAAACTTAAAACTGATCTTGTCAACGTTGTTTGGAATAGTAAATTAGACTTTAGTGAATATATTGCAGAATTTGTCTCTTTATCTATGCAGGGAGAACTCATGCTTGCGATCGAATGTCTTACTGTTATTGAAAATATGACGGGGCCATTCGAGGAACATCATCTTTTGGAGGCGCAATTATACCTTAAAGAATATTTTTCTAATCTGAAAGGAACAAAAGAACAAAAGGATGAAATAATAGCTGAAATTGCCTTTTTTATTAGGGAGCAAAATGATGGTATTGATGCCGACCTTTTGTTAGACTAACTAATATCAAATTTTATACATTTGTTAAAAGACCAGGAATTATGATGCAATCGATGACAGGATTTGGTAAAAGCAATCGTGTTTTTCCATCACGAAAAGCCTCCATTGAAATTCGAACTTTAAATAGTAAAGGACTTGACTTATCTGTCAAAATACCTTCTATTTATAAGGAGGTTGAGCCACAAATAAGGAAACTAATTGGAAAGGTCTTGAATCGCGGGAAAATTGAATTTGCGATTCATATTGAAAGTGAAAAAGCCGGAGAGTTGAATCTGGTCAATAAAGAATTGGCGAGCTCTATGTATAAAGAGTTAAAAGCTTTAAATCAAGCATGGGGCGAGCAGAAAAGCGACTATCTTTCAATGATTTTAAGAATGCCTGATGTGATCAATACCGAGGGCATGGCTCCAGACAAAGCAGAACTTTCCATGGTGTTAGAGCTTGCCGAAGAAGCTTGCAAACAGGTCCGAGAGTTCCGCGAAAAAGAAGGTCAAGATTTGCGAACAGAATTCTTGAAACGTACCGATGAAATCTCAACGCTTCTTAAAGAAATTGAACCTTTTGAGGCTGAACGATTGGAGTCTACAAAAAATAGATTACAAAAAGGCCTTGCTGATTTTCCAACAGATAAGATGGATGGTAATCGATTTGAGCAAGAGTTAATTTATTACATTGAAAAACTAGATATAGCAGAGGAAAAAATGCGGCTCAAGAACCATATTCAATATTTCCTTGATACAATTCCTTTATACCAATCGGGAAAGAAACTTGGTTTCATAGCCCAGGAAATGGGACGTGAAATCAATACAATTGGTAGTAAATGCAATCATGCTGAAATGCAAAAGCGTGTCGTTCAGATGAAGGATAGTCTTGAAAAAATAAAAGAACAAATTTTAAATACGCTTTAGTGGCTTCAAATGAATTACAAGGTAAGGTTGTCATTTTCTCCGCTCCTTCAGGGGCCGGAAAAACAACGATAGTAAAGGCGCTATTGGCGACACAGGAACGCTTGAGCTTTTCAGTTTCTGCATGCAGTAGAGCTCCAAGAGGCCAAGAGATAGATGGGAAAGACTACCATTTTATTGGTGTTCCTGGTTTTAAATCAAAGATCCATAACAACGAGTTCGTAGAGTGGGAAGAGGTTTATAAGGACCATTTTTATGGTACGTTAAATACTGAATTAAACCTCATTTGGCGGAATAATAAAACAGTTGTTTTTGATGTTGATGTCGTTGGAGGAGTCAATTTGAAGAAAAAGTTCGGTGCGAATGCGTTATCCATATTCGTTATGCCACCTAGTATTGACGTTTTGGAAGAGCGTTTAAGAAATAGAAAAACGGATTCTGACGACCGTATCAAGCAGCGTTTATCTAAAGCAGCACAAGAGATTGAACTTTCTGAGGATTTTGATGTCATTATAGAAAATGACAGACTAGAAGAGGCGATTAGCCAGGCAACGAAAGTCGTTAATGAATTCTTAGCTGAATGAATATAGGTCTATATTTCGGAACGTTCAATCCTATACATGTTGGACACCTTATTATTGCAAACCACCTTGCTGAGCATACAGATCTTGATGAGGTTTGGATTGTAGTTACACCTCAAAACCCGCTTAAGCAAAAGAAATCGTTACTTGCTGATTTTCATAGGTTGGCTATGGTGAAGGAGGCCATAGATGACAACCGCAAACTTAAAGCGAGTGATATAGAATTCAAAATGCCCCGGCCGAACTATACCATACATACACTTACGCACCTTATTGAAAAGTATCCGTCAAATAACTTTGCACTTATTATGGGAGAGGATAATTTAAGAGGATTGCATAGGTGGTTTAACTACGAACAAATACTTGAGAAGCATAAAATTTATGTTTACCCGCGTGTTTTGACGATACAAGAGTCTGAAGCGGAAAATGCAACGAAAGAAGCGCCAAATTTTTCGAAGCACTCAAACGTCATACTATGTGATTCTGCCCCCTTGATGAAGGTTTCTTCTTCTTTTATTAGAAAAGCGATTAAAGAGAAAAAAGATGTGCGTTATTTGCTATCGGAGCCTGTATTCAGGTATGTAGATGACATGAAGTTTTACCAATAAAAAAGGAGGCTTAAGCCTCCTTTTCAATTCTTGTGCTTTTGTTTATTGTTTAATAAACTTGATGGTTTCAGTTCCGTTGGCATGAGCCACCTTTACAAAGTAAACCCCATTTTGAAGTGATGTTAAGTCAAAATTGGCAACATTTACGTTTAATAGATTTTTTTCAGCAACGATTTTTCCTTCGATATTCATTATCGCAATTTGACTTGCTTCATATGCGGACAAACCATTCACAGAGATAGACTCAGATGCAGGGTTAGGAACTACTGTCAAGGGTTGAATAACCTCTTCAATTGTTCCGGCAGAACCTACAATTATTTTATATCCATCAAAGCTTAAGGCCTGTGTTACTGGTGTTGGAGGAAGTCCAGGGAAAAGAACGACAAGGATGACGCCTTCCACTGTAATCGTCACAGGGTATTCTCCTGTTCCTGAGGTTGTTCCAAATACGTTCGCACATCCATTTTCACCGCCATCATACGTGCAATCTGAAACGTTGCAAGCATAATCATAACCCGTTGGTAACCCATCTACACTTGTTACCGTGAACCCTTGGATTTCAGAACCGATAAAGGCTTCTAAAGCGGGGTCTCCACCTGTAATGTCTTCCGTTACTGCGTCCGGAACTTTAAAGTTGAGGTCAGTAGAATAAGCGACACCATCTTCTGCTAATGGGAAGTTCGTAGTTGTGTCAGGCCAAATGCCATAAGTCGAGTCTGCGAAGTTTGCACCTGGCGTACAGGATTGTGCATTTAATTGCGCAGAAAAGATAAATACTGCACAAAAATAAAGTAGAATTTTTTTCATATTTATTGGTTTAGTGTATTTCAAAAATAACTTTTTTTACCGCGTACACCAAACCTTTAGAAAACATTTCCCACGTTTCATGTGAATAGCGTATTTTTGGATATGATTATTTATAACGTAACGGTGAGCATAGATAACTCCATTGAACAAGAGTGGCTGTCTTGGATGAGAACCAAGCACATCCCAGATGTAATGTCTACTGAGGCTTTTCGCGAATGTAAATTGTCAAGATTATTAACGGGAGAAGAACAAGGTGGGAAAGCCTACTCCGTAATGTATGTGGCTTTTAGTAGAGAGCACTTAGACCAGTATCAAAAAGAACACGCCCACAAGCTTCAAGAGGAACATTCACGAAAGTACCAAGGAAAGTTTGCCGCGTTTAGAACCGAATTAAAGATTGTTGAGGAGTTTTATCATGAAGGTTAAAGCAAAGAAACATTTAGGTCAGCATTTTTTAAAAGATGCCTCGATCTGTCAGCGAATTGTTGAAAATTTACCACTCGCTAAATGCCAAAATGTACTTGAAGTGGGCCCAGGAACAGGTGCGTTATCGAAATGGCTTATTGATGACGAACGCATCCAAGAACTATACCTTATGGATGTAGATGAAGAATCCATCGCTTATCTCAAAATAGCATATCCCGAAAGGGCATCGGAAATTCTTTTGGAAGATTTTCTACGATACGATATCAATGCATTTATACCGGGACAGAATTTTAATGTTGTAGGTAATTTCCCCTACAATATTTCTTCACAAATATTATTTCGTTGCTTAGAGTTCAAAGATCGTATTCCTGAGGTAGTTGGAATGTTTCAAAGGGAAGTTGCCCAAAGAATTGCCCAAGGTCCAGGGAGTAAGCAATATGGTATTCTAAGTGTTTTTATGCAGGCCTATTACGACATTGAATATCTTTTTACGGTAGATGAGGATGTTTTTGATCCGCCCCCGAAAGTGAAATCAGGCGTTATTCGTTGTATTCGAAACGAACGAAAGGCTTTGCCTTGTGATGAAAAACTTTTTAAAACTGTTGTTAAAACGGCGTTTAATCAGCGAAGAAAGACTTTACGAAATTCATTGAAACCGCTTTTGCGAGGGCTAGAGCTCCCTGAGAAATATTCATGGGAACGTCCTGAGCAATGTTCCGTTGAGGACTTCATAATACTCACAGAACTGATCAATAATAATACTGCTTAATTTCGGAGTTCTCTTCCTTTTTCGAATTGTTTTCTGATGTAGACCTCACCATTGTTGTCGAAAATGATAAATGCGCCATCTTTTAGGTTGTTTTTGTAAGAGATTTGATATTTGATTTCTCCGCGTCTTGAGAACTGCTGAAATAACCCATGGAGTTGACCTTCTTTATATTGTGCTATAATCGTAGGTATAACACCCCCTGGATAATAATCGATAAAGGTCCCGTTCTTTTTACCTTTTTTGTATGTGCCTTCTGCTTTTATTGCGAAGTCAGATTCCGAATATGCTTTAAATGAACCATGTAATACTGAAATTGCATCATCTCGACCAATCACTGTGATTTCATTCTCGTTTTTAGCACTTTTGACTACTTTATAATTTTCTTCGAGCAAAATATGTTTTTTATCGTCATAGGTTATCCACGCTCCAACTTTAAGCCCTTTTTTATAGCTTCCTGATAGTAGAAGTGTTTGGTTCGGGCTAAATGAAGACCAGTCACCGTTTAAAATCCCTGCTTTGAATGTAGCTTTGTTTTTGACCTTGCCATTTTCCCAATAGTTTTTCCACTCGCCTTCTTCTTTCCCCCCTTTATACAGGCCTGTCATCAGAAGATTTCCAGATTCGTAGTTAGTCACCCACGGACCATCTTTAAGATCGTCAAAATACATGCCCTCTTTAAAAAGTGTGCCAGTATTAAAGTAATAAACCCATTTCCCGTGTCGTTTTCCTTTTTTATAATTTGCAGTGTAAGAGAGTTGTCCAGTTGAAAAATAATATTCCCACGCACCGTCTTGAAGCCCTTTATAAAAAACACCCTTCATATCAAGTTGTCCAGACGCGTTATACCAACTCCAGCCCCCATCCTTTTCGCCATCTGAATAATTTCCTGCGGTGTTAATCGTGGAATCGGCATTCATTTCAAGGTAGCTACCATGGAGTTCACCCCTATTATAATTGATGCATTTCTCGACTGTTCCATTTGTAAAGTAAAATGTCCACTTGCCTTGTTTGAGCCCTTTGAAAAAACCACCAGAAATAGAAATGATTCCATTTGCCAATCTTTCTTCAAAAGGACCAGTCATTAAGCCCATAGTATAACTGTAATTTTCTTTTAGACCGCCACTTACATAATATGTCTTTATCGCGCCTTCTCCATTGAGAATTAACTGAGTATGTGAAGAGTCGTTAAGAAAATGATCTATTAGATAGACGGTATCATTTGAAATTCTTTTTCGTGATTTAAGTGCGCCATTATTGTAATAATAAAGCCATATTCCAACGGGGCTTCCCATTTCATAAAGGCCTTGTGTAATTAGGGTCTCATTTTCATTCCATTCCTTGAAAATACTATCGGCGACATTAAAGGTGAAATAGCTCTCACTAGCTTTTACTTTATTTGAATGAAATGATAGCTGGGCACCATGAATACGGTCACGGAAAAAATGCTGCTCTTCAGTTAGGTTTCCTTTTGCGTCGTAAAACCACCATTTACCGTGTTTTTCTTGTGTCTCTCCAATAATTTGATCTGTGTAATAGGCGCCTCTAGCACGGATATGCTTTTTTTCAATATCCCAGTATAAACGAACTCTTTCTGTTAAGTTTTCTTCGCGTACATTTTGAGAAAAAATAAAATGTGGTGCACTAAGAAGAAGCAGGAAAAGAAGCAATAATTTCATCATAATTTAAGGCTTACAGAGGATATATTTTAAAGTAATTCTGAAATAAAAGAACCACGCCAAATAAGAAAAAAACGATACCTATTAATCTATTTAAACCGATTAATACACGATCGGTTACAAGAGGTTTGAGTTGCTTAGCACCAAGTATTTTTAATAAATCAAATCCCAAAAAAGTCGTTAAAACAATCATCAGGAAAAGAAAGAGCATAAAGTCACTCGCTCCATCAGAAATAGACTGATTTGCTAAGGTTAAAACACTGAACCAATAAAACAGAACCAGAGGATTTGCAAAATTGAGAAGAAAGCCTTTAAGAAATGTTCGCACAAAGTCCAACTTTTGATAATCCATATTTTCAATGGACGATTCTGATCTTATTTTCAGCTTTTTGAAGTAGTTCACAATCCCATAGATGATAAATATGCCGCCACCAATAAAGCCAAAAATGGCCTTATTCGTACCCGTAGACATTTTATCTACCTCAGCATAGAAAAGGTATGCTAAAAGGATATACAAGGCATCGCTTGCCAATACACCTAAATCAAAAATAAGTGCTTCGCGAAATCCTCTGCGTATACTTGTTTCGAGAAGCACGAAAAACACAGGGCCAATCATGACGCTCAATAAAAACCCAACACTACATGCCTTTAAAAGGAACTCCATATAACAAATTTAAAATTTCTTTCTCGTAATAATAGAGCACTTCAATAGAATGGGAATAAATGTCAAGAATAATGTTTGCCCTCTTTCTGTTTTTATTCAAGTAAACTCATTAAATTTGTGGAAAATTGAAACGATTCATATGAAAACTCAGGAAGCAAATGACAAGCTTGATAAAATTCTAGCAAAAGTTGAAAAGAAAGGCGTTGAGGCTCCAAAGCTTATTGAAACTTTAAAAGACTTGCGAAACATTGCTTTGAAGGAGCAGGATCCTTTGGTGGTAAAAACCTTAAGGTTGACCTATGAGTTCATTGAAGAGAATAAAAACTTCAGTGTTCAAGCACAGTATGAAGAGGATGATGAAGGGAATGAATACCCTCTAGAAATTGAAGATACAGACAATCTCGTTTATCTTTTGACGCTGCTCAAAGATGCTGAACATAAAATCAATAGAGAAGAAATAAAAGATTATAGGACAGTTCTCAAAGAAGAGCTGTATTAATTTTTACTTGCTCAAAGCAACCCTTACTTAAACTTTTTCGTCTTTAACGCATAGTACGAACAATTTCTTTGTTCATATTTGGTTTTATTTAACTTGCAGATTACCTGAAAAGATTTTGAACAACTTTTGATTTCTTTTCAGGTTTTTTTATTCGCAATAATTGCAATACTTAGAATCTTCGTTGTGTTCGAAGCACTCGTTTTTATCAAAAATCCCCTCAAGTAATTCTTCAAGAAAGGGTTTAAATAAGACACATATTTCTTCCAGACTCTTGGTCTTTGAATTTAAAACATAGGCCATTCTATTGACATCTGTAAGTGAAAAAATACTTGTTTCAGAGGGGTAAAATCCATAGTTTTCTTTCAAAAACAATGCATACATTGTGAGTTGAACAGCATGTTTACATTTTGAAAAGCTTAAAACCACTGAATCCTTTTCAGAAAACTTTACATCGTCCTCTTTAACATTTCCTGATTTGTAGTCAATGACTCTATATTGATCGCCGATTCTATCAATTCTATCTATATACCCAGTAAAAGTTATTTTTCTTTTTGTGCCATGTACAAGAAGGTCGAGTTCCATAGACTGTTTCGCTTCAACTTGAACAATAAAGAGTTCATCATCTATATGCTGCAACAATTCTAATTCTTTACGAAGGGTATTTTCTACGGTGTCTTGAGCAATCGTATAGCTTACAAGGTTTTTACCTTTTAAAAACAGGTGCTCATCTTTATCGAAATAATTATAGAATTCATCATACAATACTTTCTTATACTGTTTGAGCATTCCAAGGACATCTGCTTCTTTTAGTGCTTTGGGTTTAGGTAGGACTTCTTTGCCTTCTGAATCATAGAGGGCAAAGGGTTTATATAGGAATTCTAATGCATGATGAATCAAGGAACCGAACTGTTGACTTTCTATCCCCTCCTCAACATTGCGCTCCTCTCCAAGTTCAGCAATATAGCTGTAATAAAAGTCTAATGGACACCTGAGATAGGTATTAATTGAAGAAGCTGATATTGCTTTTTTGAAGTAATTCTCAACTCGGCCCATTATGAGTGGAGAACGCTCTATAATCTGAGAATTGCTTTCTGAAACTCCAGAAATCGGAACATTATATTGTAGGTTTTGAATTTTAATATTAGGATTGATCCGTTCCAACTCTAATTCAAGTTGAAGAAGGTAGCGGCTTTTTTCCTGAGAGCCTATTTGTTCACTCGTTGATGAAAATGTAGCTATTAATTGTTCACAGCTGCCAAGTAAGCGATAAAAGTGGTGCGCAAATAAACCTTGTTTTTCCCTGGTTGTTGGAAGGCCTAATCCGTGGCGTAAATCCATTGGAATAAAGGATTGTATCGGATTTGTGGCTGGTAATTTGCCTTCATTCATCCCCAGTGCAATAATCGTTTTAAAGTCAAGCATTCTAGTTTCTAAAAGCCCCATTACCTGCAGTCCTTCTTGTTGGTCACCTGAAAAAGAGATTGACCGACCTATCCAATGCTGATCAAAGAATAGTTTAAAACTTTTTTGACTCATTTTTGGGATGCCCTCCTCAATAATATTTTCTAGTTCAACCAGCGCGTCGTCGAGGACGTGAAGTATCGTTTTCTCAAAGTTGACTTCGTTATCCATGCGGTCCAGAAAAAAAGCATTGAGTCCTCTGATTTGCCTCAGCGCTTTTCCCCAATTTTCGGACCAATCTTCAAATACAAGCCCGCAAAGGATACTTAAATCTTTGCTTTTTTGAAGCACTTTAGGATTTTGGAATATGCGGTTGAATCGAATAGCATTACGTTCGACATCTCCTAAGTCTTGTACCTCATCAATGCTCAAGGCACTGATTGTGAAAGAATGATTGATGAATCGTTGTAAGTCATAAAAATAGATGGAGTTGGATTGAAATTTAATTTTATTTTCTTGTATTTGAAATAAGATGTCAATCCATGATTTAACTGCTGTTTGCGTTAGTGGTAAACCGAGGGTTAAATTGGTTTTACTCACATTCTTAGGGATATGATGGATCATTGACCCAATCAATGCTTCATCGCACAGAAGAACAAGTGTATTATTGACTTCTTCTTCACTAAGCTTACTAAGTTCGTCTGCTGCAATTTTTACTTGTCCAATGTGCTGTGCGCACTCTATGATTTTTACATCCATACTCTTGTTAAGGAGCTTTTCCGCTGGCTTTGGATTGTAGCTTTCGCCCAGGTAGTCATGATTTTTTCTCAAAAAGCTTCCTGCTTCATGCAATTTATCATTGATATAAAAGGTATCTGACTCACTCAAGAAGACCCCTTTTTTTGCATCAATAATTTTTTTAATTGACACCAGTTCTGCTTTTGAAAGTGCATTGAAACCAGCAAAAATAAAATAGTTTTTTGCGCTTGAAGAGAGAAAGCCTTGCCGTTCTTCTGCAAATAACTTGTAAGCCCTTCCAGAAGTCACTTGTCCATTCTTTTTGAGCGAGCCATTAAAAGAGGTATACATTTCAGGTAGTTTTTCCCAGAAGCTAAGGAATTTTTTCTGTGATTCAGAGTATGCCTCTTCATCAATCTGCCAACTTTCTAATTCCTTAATTGAAGCTAAATTTTTAAATACAGCAATGGGGTCCAATAAGTAACGGTCTATTTCGTTGAAGTCTTTTACCGCAATTTTACCCCAGCTTAAAAACTCCTCGAAATTCTCATTTGGAATATCTTGAAATTTCTGAGCGATTTCGTGAAGACATAAAAGTTGTCTTGTCTCATCTGCGACGAAAATCCCTTCAGGCTTCATCCATTTGTCAATGGTCTGAATATTTGGAGCCAAAATAGGCTTGGTAAGTGTTTTGGCAATTTGAACACGTAACTGATTCGCAGCCCGATCAGATGGTACAATTACATTAAGATGCTCCATATTAACACCTGATTCGGTAATATGAACGACTACTTTTTCAATAAAAGAGTTTTGAAAGGATAAAATCTTTGACATTATTCTTCAATAGGTTTAGTGAAGACTCTTTGAATGAGATTTTCTCCAAATGAATAGGGGATATAGGCCATAGATGAAATGGGTTTCGTCATGATGATTGGGGCATTTAGGCCTAATGCTATTTTTCCATGAGAACCCTCGAGCCCCATGGCATATGCGGCATTCAGCGTCATAGCATTTAGAGCTTGCTCTGGTGTTAACCTCATCTTTATGCAGGCTAGAGACCAAATTTGTGACATGCTGTAACATGGAGTTGATCCCGGATTAAAATCACTAGCCAAGGCAAAAGGTATGTTTTCTTCAATTAAATCTGTCGCTTTTCCAAAAGGGATATTTAAGAAATGTGAACACCCTGGAAGAAAGGTCGGCATGCATTTACTTCCTTTCAGCGCCGCGATATCTTTGTCATTTAATTCTTCAAGATGATCCACACTTAACGCTCCTGATTTAATTGCTGATGCTACACCTCCTATGGTCGTGAATTGATTCACATGCACCTTGGGTATAAGGCCAATTTTTTTTCCCGCTTCAAGAATACGCTCCATCTCTTCAATTGAAAAATAATTTCGCTCACAAAAAACATCGATATAATCCGCGAGACCCTCAGCTGCAATAGCCGGCAACATCTTTGAAATAATCTCATCAATGTAGCCTTCATGATCATTTTTATAATCGATTGGGAAAGCATGCGCGCCTAAAAAAGTGGCTTTTATTTCAATAGGTGCTTTTACTTTTATCCTCTTGATTACACGAAGTATTTTCAACTCAGCCTCCACAGATAGACCGTAACCAGACTTTATTTCCAGGGCGCCTGTTCCACTTTCAATGATCCGCTCAACGCGTCTAAAGGAGATATCGAAAAGTTCATCCTCAGTAAGTTGTGAAAGCGCTCTGGCGGAATTTAAGATACCACCACCTTTGAGAGCAATCTCCTCGTAGCTGAGCCCATTAATCCTATCTACAAACTCTCCTTCTCTCGTTTTGGCAAAAACAGTATGTGTATGCGCATCGCAAAAAGCGGGCAATACGTAACACCCTTCTGCATCAATGACTTCAAGATTCCTCCAGTCGTCAATCCCATCCCAATCGTCCATTGAGCCATATGCTACAACCCTACAGCCGTCCTCTAGGGCCAAAAAGGCGTTTTCAATCATAGGTACTTCAGCGGCATTAGGACCGCCAACACGATGAGGTAAGTTTTCGCCAACCTGCACTAAACCTTTTATGTTTTTAATAAATATATTTTTCATAATTACGGCATTCTTATGGTAAAGATAATTTTTATTCATTTCGTTTCCTCTTCCTTTTTTTAGGAATTTGTATCTTATATGAAGCAATGAAAAACAAAGGTAAATATGGAGAAGAACTAGCGGCAAAGCATCTGCTCTCTAAGGGATATAAGATACATTTTCAAAACTATCGATTCGGAAGATTAGAAGTCGACTTGGTTTGTGAATTCCAAAACATGATCGTTATTGTTGAGGTTAAAGCACTAAGTTCTATTGCATTCAAGCTGCCTTATGAGTCTGTATCAAAGGTCAAGCAAAAGAAAATTATTCAGGTCTCCAATCATTTGTTAAATGAAAAGTTCTTGAATAGCGATTGCCGTTTTGATATTGTATCCATTTTTCTTTCAAACAAAGGCCCTAAAATTGAACATATCGAAGATGCTTTCGTTGCGGAAATTGATGAAGGTTATTGAAAATTGAGTAATTTCAAGTCGTGAAGATCAGTCTTATTTTCTTTGTTGCCCTCAGCTTTCAATTGTTTGGTCAAGAGTATGGTAGTGAAGTAAAGAAAACACTTCCTGAAAAAGGTGCGGGATGTGCACCGCCTACAACCTCCACCTACATGGAGATCAATAATGTTCGCGCCTTAATGCACACTGCGGGTAATTTATGGCAAATCCCCGGATTGAATAATTCTCAGTACGAGGTGCCGAAGAATTCTGGAATTATGGCATTATTCACGGCAGCATTATGGCTCGGTGGGACAGATGTCAATGAGCAGCTTAAGTTAGCCGCCTTACGCTATCGAAATGGACAGGACTATTGGACAGGTCCGCTTTCTGAGGTATTTGCCGAAACTGATTACGAAACCTGTGATGCTTATGACCGACATTTCATTACTACTCAAGATATGATTCGGGAATTCACCTCTTGGTTTGAATCAGGAATTGCAGATCAAGAGAATGGAACGAATACTCAGGCCATACTGCATCCAAATTATGAAGTTCCAGAAATTATAAAGAATTGGCCTGCGCATGGCGATATTTCGGCCGGGCAAGATTATTATTTGGCACCATTTTTTGATTACAATGAAGATGGACATTACAATTGGCAGGATGGAGATTATCCATGGCACGATATTAACAGAACCAAAGAATGCACTGTTGACAGAACTGTTTCTTTGTATGGTGATTTGAATTTCTGGTGGGTGATGAACGACAAAGGGAACATTCACACCGAGACAGGAGCAGATCCTATAGGTATGGAAATTCGTTCTCAAGCATTTTCTTTTGCATCAAACGATGAGGTCAATAATATGACTTTTTATAATTATGAGCTCATTAATAGAGGGACACAGACTTTATACAACACCTATTTTGGTTTTTTTACGGATGGAGCGCTTGGTGATCCTTATGACGACTATGTTGGCTGTGACGTTAATCGTGGTTTGGCCTATTATTACAATGGAGATAATTTAGATTTAGACAATTCGGGTTATAAAGGTTACGGCTCTTCTCCTCCCGCTGTAGGTGTAGATTTTTTTGAAGGTCCTTATCAAGATAATGACGGTATTGACAATGCCTTTGGAATAAATGAAAATGAAGCCTTAAATGGTATCGGTTTTGGTGATGGGATTCCCGATAATGAAAGATTTGGAATGCGTCGATTTTTATATTACTCAAATACGACTAATGGTGCAAACCCAAATCAAACAGACCCCACAAATGCATCTGATTATTACAATTATCTCAAAGGGTTTTGGAAGGATGGGTCAAAGTTCATTTATGGGGGAAGCGGGCATATCTCAGATGAGGAAGCGGACCCAAATACACCATGTGATTTTATGTTTCCAGGGGACACCGATCCATTAGGTTGGGGGACAGGTGGTTATCCTCAGGAACCATGGACCGAACAAAGTAGTAATAACACCCCAAATGACAGGCGTTTTGTTCAATCCGCTGGCCCCTTTATTTTAAAACCCGGTTCTGTTAATAATATAACCGTTGGAATTGTCTATGCCAGATCAAATGGCGGTGATCCTTTTGCATCTGTTGAGGTCTTAAGACGTGCTGATGATAAAGCGCAGGCGTTATTTGAAAATTGTTTCAAGATTTTAGAGGGGCCTCATGCTCCAGACCTGATAATCCAAGAGCTTGAAAATGAACTTATTCTTACTTTGGACAATAATTCTTCATCAAACAATTACCAGGAGAGTTATGCTGAATATGATCCGTTTATTGTTTCTGAAGATTCGTCAGCTGATAAATATTATCGTTTTCAAGGCTATCAAATTTTTCAGCTCGTCAATGATCAGGTTTCGTTGTCAGAATTAGATGATCCCACTAAGGCGAGGTTGGTCGCGCAGTGTGACAAAGCAGATGGTGTTGACCGACTTATAAATTTTGATTTTGATGATGCCCTCGGCGCGTCTTTACCTACGGAAATGGTGGATGGTGCAGACCAGGGAATTAAGCATTCCTTCAAGCTCACAGAAGATAAGTTTGCACAGGGAAGTCCTACTTTGGTGAACCACAAGACCTATCATTTTATGGCAATATCATATGCCTACAACAACTACAAGGAGTACAATCCAGAGGACCCCACAGCATTAGATGGTCAGAAGAAACCGTATATTCCATGTCGAAAGGCTGCGGTCGGAGGGGTTAAAATTGTTTCTGCAGTACCACATGCCCCGATAGCAGAAGCAGGAGGGACGTCACAATTGATTGAATACGGTTCTTCACCACGAATTACGCGATTGGATGGTTATGGTAATGGTAATAGAGCTTTAGAGCTGACTCAAGAGAGTATAGATGAGATTTTAGAAACAGGATCAATCCTAACACCGACATATGATTATGGACAAGGTCCAATAAACATTAAGGTAGTAGA
>JAQXCN010000003.1 GCA_029251865.1 Crocinitomicaceae bacterium
GGCAAAAAAAAGCCCTCAGTACGAGAGCTTTCAATTCTATATTTCAGTTGAATTACATTCCGTCTATTTCATCCATAGCTTTTTGCATTTCAGCATCATACTCTTTCATAGCTTTATTCATTTCTGCTTCATATTCATCCTGTGCTTTTTGCATTTCAGATTCATAATCATCCATGTCACCCATGTCACCCATGTCGTCCATGTCGTCCATAGTTGACTCTAGCATATCTGCCATGCCTTCAGGTAAATTATCAGCACAATCGTTGATTGCATTTCTGATCTCATCTTCTGCTTCTGCTTCAGTAAGTTTATCCAACCACTCGCATCCAGCTGGCGCTGAATCTAAGTTTGGGTTTTGAGTAGCAATTTCCATGCAGTCACAAAAAGATTTCTTTCCAGAATTATCACTTGGTGCAGTTGTGCTAGTTTCATCTGATGCTTTTGCATCTTTTGCTGCATCCTTTGATGCATTTTCTGAGGCGTCTCCACAAGATGACAGCACTAACAATGCTGAAGCAAGGGTAATAGATAGTATTTTTTTCATATTTATATTTTTTTGTCTAAACTAGTGAATTAATTAAATTTAATAAAACGTATTTCACGAAAACTTTGAAAGTAACAGCCTCATAGTTTAAGGAAGTATCACCAAACTTTTAGATTATCGTATAGATTCTCAGCTTCCTTTTTTATTTTGATTGCTTTCTTGACGTCTTTGTAGGCTTTATAAGCATCGTCTCTTGATGGCATCTCAATTTCCTTGGTCATGGCTTTTGCTTTTTTGACCATGTCTTTTACATTACCCTTGATTCCAAGAGTATCCTTACTCGAATCCACAGAAATTGAATCCAATATACCTGCCTCATTAGTAATCTTTTGACCAAATTCAGCCTGGCCTGAATGCGCTGGCTTATCTTCACAAGAACATACTAAAATAAGTATGATTAGTACATTCGAAATAAAAGTGTTTTTCATTAATGTTTTTAGAAAATTAAAGAATTTAAGTTGATCACCGTTGTGAATTATACAATTTACTACAACTTAAAATAGTAATAGTATTTATAATATGTCAAGTCATTACAGTTAATTAAATCATAATCAGAACTTTATGTAATATTATTAACAGTTCAGTTCGTACAAAACAGTGTTAAAAAAACCCAATTTCATTGAGTTTTACTGTAATACGTTAGGACTAAAGTAAGAAATGGGTATATTTGTAGCGAATTATTTAAAAAAATATATTATGAAAAAGTTATTTGCTTTATTATTTGTTGCTGCAGCGTTTACATTTACGTCTTGTGGTGATGCATCAGAAAACGCAACTCCAGAAGCAACTGAGGAATCAGGTTCTGAAGATGCTGTTGTAGTTGAAGAAGAAGTAGTTGTTGAAGAAGAAGAAGTAGTTGAAGAAACTGCTACTGAAGCTGATGCTACTGAAGAAACTGCTGAAGAAGCTGAAATGTAAGAAATTTCTCAAAGAAATTAGAAACCTCCCAATGGGAGGTTTTTTTTTGTCTATTTATTTTTTATTCTAGCCCCAAGATTTAACTTCAGAAAGCTCTTTAAACAATTGAAATTGATTTCGAGCCCTAACCAAATTCTCCATTTCAGAATCTGTTTGGTAATAAATATCCCCAATCAGGTAGTCTGTATAAAACCGAATAGACTGAACTAAAGTCACCACACTACACCCTAAACCAAGATTGTTTTTCTCTAAATCGGTTAAAACATCTTGTGTTTTATTGAGATAATTCTCATAAATTGAAAATAGAACTTCCTTGTTCAATAGAAACCCTCGTACTATTTCATTTTCTTTGGATTTGTTTGCAAAAGACCGCACCATGTCGCCAAAATCATAAAGTACGGTTCCCTTTCCGATCGTATCCAAATCAATAATTGAATTAATTTGATTACAACTCGTATTAAAAACAAAATTGGAGATTTTTGGATCTCCATGAATCAGTCTTACTGGTAAGGTTCGTTCAACCTTAAGATATGAATCTACCAGATAAAAGTGTTGTCTGAGTTCTAAATAAAAATCTTTAGAAGTGCTAATTCGATCAGGAATTCCATTCTCTAGCGCGTGCCGAAGTGACTTTAATCTGTATTCGAAATCGGTAAAATTCGGTATACATTCTTGAAAATCATTCAGAAGTACATCTTTGCCTTGACAATGAAATTTAGCAAGTGCACCTGAGGCCAAACCAGCAATAAATGAGTCGTTTGTAGTATCAAAAACCTCCCCTTCTATATAATGATACATTCTCCAATACGTCCCATTCACATTAATCATTCTCTTCCCTTTACATGCTAAATTTTCTGGAAAAACACACCCTTCATCATGGCTTTTAAAGCCCTTCAATAAGAGATTTAAATTCGCTTCTAAAACCAATGGTTTTTTAAATACTTCAGTATTTACTTGCTGTAAAACATAGCGCATATTAAGAGCATCCTCTACGCAATACGTTTTATTTATTAAGCCAGAACCAATAGGGGAACAAGTAATTGGTATTCGACCAATTGAACTCAAAAACATTTCAGCCACCTCTAGACATTTATTCATTGATGAAATTTGATTTTAGATGGCAACAAACCTAATTGAATAAGCTTACGAATCCGAACCTTACACCACGCTCTATCTTCTGGGTGTGTAATACCAAACCATCGCTCTTGACTTTTATACACTTTAACTACAACCCCATTAGAAATAAGTCCTCCAATGAATTTTGGAAGCATACATTCAATATGTTTATCATCGGAAAACTTCTTGTAAAATCTTTCAAAAAAATCTGATAATTCATTAAAGAAATCAGAATGAAGGAGCCAACAATTCATTGAAACTTGCAGTTTAGGGGCAAGTCCGTTAGCAGATTGATGGGATACGATTCTTGAATTTATTGTTTGTACTCCCGTATTTTCTTCAACACCTAACAGAATATTTTGATTCAGCGCACAAATACCTCTCGAAACAGCACCATTTACAGAAAGTGTATTTTCTAGATCGTAACTAACCATGCCTAGCTCTTGACTCCCTCTTTTAGCGAAGAATGCCACTGCGTTCTTGAAAGCATCAGCACCATAATAATCATCAGCATTAACGACCATAAACTCACCTTTGACGACATTTCGACAAGACCATACGGCGTGTGCTGTTCCCCATGGCTTGTCGCGATGTTCGGGATAAGCAGGGTCGTGTTCAAATTGATTGATAAAGGTCAGATCAATGGTATCATTTAAATAGGCCAATTTATTTTTTAAAACCGAAATAAAATCCGTTGATGATAGTATTACAAAATGAGAAAACCCAATGTTTTGAGCGTTAAACATCAAATATTCCAATATGCATTCGTCATTTGGCCCCACACTTGCAACTTGCTTATCTCCTCTATATCGAGAACCCAAACCACCAGCAAGAATAATTAAAGTAGACATCTTAATATTTATTAGAAGTCCCAAAAACATTTGGTCTTCCCTTCCACTTTCCATTTGTGAAGTCAGGGATTTCTTGCGGCGCTCCATTTTCCTTAATCGATTTTTCACTCAAAGGTGTTATCGCGTACCACGACGCTAAATCATACACATCCAATGGGAACTCTTCATTTCGTTTAATACATTCGATAAAAGCATTGTCTACAAAATAATCCATACCGCCGTGTCCAGATTTTTCGGCAGAAGGCGCATTCCTTTTCCATAGAGGGTGATCGTATTCTTCCAACCAATCTTTGGTGTTTTTCCATCTGTGGTCGTGGTCCATTTTTTTCTCAAAATAAATCAAACCCTGTTCGGGGTTTCCCCATCCAAAATCTTGCCATATCCCTTCTGTACCCTGGACTCTAAAACCCAGGTTGTAAGGTCTCTGCAGTGAAGTATCATGAGTTAAAATAAAAGTTTCACCATTCGCACATTTGATTTGTGTAGTAACAATATCACCTTGCTTGAAATCAAGTTTTGCATTGGGATGGTCTAGTCCACCCTTTTCATGCTCCGTAACATACTTATTTAAGCCTCTTGACTTACTTGACATTGACTGCAGATACAACATTCTATTTCCTCTATTGATATCGAACATTGTAGCTAATGGTCCTATTCCGTGCGTGGGGTAAAGTTCTCCATTACGATTGAGGTAATGTTCTGTTCTCCATTTGGCTTCACTGTAACCTTTCTCACCAAACTCGACGCCAGAATTGTATGCTGTTTCGCCGTCATTGAATAAGACCCCTCTAAGGTCATGCTCATAACCACCTTGACCGTGAATCAATTCTCCAAACAATCCTTTTTTTACCATATTTAAAATCGCCATTACATCGCGTCGATAACAAACATTTTCGAGCATCATAATCGGCACCTTAGTTTCCTCATAGGTTTGAACATATCCATAACATTCTTCAAGTGTAACTGCACCACAAACCTCCATCGCTACTATTTTCCCTGCCTTCATTGCATCTGTACCGTGACGATAATGCCAACTCCATGGTGACGAAACAAAAACAGCATCAATATCTTCTCTAGATAATAGATTTTTATAATCATTCACTCCGTCTGAGTATATAGCACATTTGCCCTTCCCCTCTATTTCAAGCATATCTACCGCTTTTGAAATCATCTGTGTATCTGGGTCGGCAACAGCAACAATTTCTACATCATCCCGCTTCAACATTTCAGCTATGTGGTTCTGCCCTCTAAAACCTACACCAATGAAACCTAAACGTACTTTTTTACTTAACCCTGCTTTCTTAGCAAACAATGAATTTGGCAGAATCAATGCTCCAGCACCTAAGATTGATGTATTCTTTATAAAATTTCTTCGCTCCATACCTCTAATTTAAAATTTATTCGAGAATATCTTTTTTTTGTTTTAACATATAATGTGTGCTAACTTAGGGTTAATGATTTCTAGTAAATTGAATATTCGAGTCTTTTTTTTTATTTGTTTATTGCTCTCGGGAAAAGGCAATAGCCAAACTATTCTAGACGAGTTTTCTATTGATGTTACGCAAGGCCAGGTATTATTGGCCTGGACAATCAAATCTGGAAGTCTATGCAATGGTATTCAAATCTATAGAAGTACCGACAGTTTAAACTTTAGTGAAATTAAAAATATTGATGGGATTTGTGGCGACCTTTCAAGTCCTGTATATTATACATATACCGATCAGAATCCAATACAAAACGAAACGAATTATTACAAATTAGCCTTAGGTGGTGAAGGAGAATCTGACATCTTGGGTGTTGAGGTTCTATTTGTGCCGGCAAATAGCTACTTATTACGTCCTAACCCGATTTCTGGGACTGCTGACTTATATTTTGAAAATGCAAACAATGAAAACATTGAACTTAAAATATATGATGATCTAGGAAGTGTTATCCATAAAAAATCAACAAATACCAATCGATTTATTTTGGACAGCTCTATGATTTCTAAAGGCCTTTATTATTTCACCATTATAAATCAAGCAAGCAATAGAGTAATTAATGGTCGTGCACTATTCCTTCATTAATCCGGTGCATCTGTTTGGATAATTTTTTTAATCTCATCTTCAGTGGACTTTAATTTACTTTTACAATGCTCAGCAAGCTGGTTCGCAAGTTTTACCTGAGTTGTGAGATCGTCAATTGAGACCTCTTTATTCTCTAACTTTAAAGAAATCTCCTTTAAAAGCTCTAGGGCTTTATCATATTTAAGGTTTTTTATCTCTTGCTTCGTCATGTCCTTTTATTTATTTCTTTAATCCTACTTATGATCGTATGCTCGTTCGTAAAGGTAATGAGTTCTTTACCCTTGAGCACTTTTTTTCGCTTATTTACATCTTCGCCATCAACCGTAGAAATTGTATAACCTTTATCGAAAAGCTGATTTGGATCAACCAAACCGAGCTTCTGAATATTAAATACTAAATATTCACGCGAAGAATGCAAAACATGCCAGACTCTAAGCTTTAAAAGATCTAATTGTTTGTTTAGCTCGACTGGAGCTAAATCATTAAGGATGCGTTCCGTATTATTTAACAATAAGCCTTCATAAGCTTTAAGTTCAGCGAATTCATTTTGCATCATTGAATTTATGTTGATTTGCAAATTGAATAGCTTTTCACTTATGCTATCTTTTGCTACCATTAGGTATGCATTGAAATCAAACTGTAAGACCTTAATCTGACGTTGTAAAATAGTGTCGTTTATTTTCAGTATTTGATCTACACGTTCAAACAATATACCAGCGAAGAACTGTAATTCTCCTGATGATTGTGAGAGTAAGGTCCTTGTCTTAAGTTGAATATTCTTACTAGCATCCGATAACTGTGCCGAAAAAACACCAATATTCATGTAAAACATTTTCGCTGCTGCTGTAGGTGTCTTCGTGCTCGTATAAGCAACTTCATCAACTAACGAGGTATCGGTCTCATGACCTATACCTGTAATAATTGGTATCTGACATTTTGAAACCGCTTTACAAAGGGTATAATGATTGAAAATATGAAGATCCATTTTAGACCCACCACCTCGAACAATTGCAATCACATCAACATCATAAGAAGCAGCACCTTCTATTGCAGCTGCAATGTCTTTAATTGCGTCTTGAGACTGAACGCCCACGGGGAATACCTTTAACTTGAAATTGGTATAAATAGAATTATGCTCAATTTCATTCATGAAATCTTCAAAACCAGATGTCCCAGGCGAACCGATAAGCGCAATCTTTTTATTAATTGGACCAAAATATAAGGCCTGCTGTAAGTCAATTAAACCCTCTTTCTGTAATCTTTTACGCGTGTCAATCTTCTGTCTTTCTATATCACCTAAAAGAATTGAAGGGTCAATTTCATTGATAACTAAACTCAAACCAAAAATCTTGTGAAAGGTAACGACTACCGAACATTTAATTTCTAAGCCCGGCTTTAAAACATCAGATGTTTTAAGGCCAAAAGACTCAAGTTGACGCTCAATTTTACTATAACTGGTACGCCATATCATACCTTTAGCCTGTGCGCTTCTAATCCCATCATTAGAATCCACAAGTTCTAAATAGTAATGGCCATTCTTTTCACTACATTTTGCAATTTCACAAGTAATCCATACCTCTTTAATAGAAAAGGTTTTTCTTACCCAATTTTCAATTGATGTATGTAGCTGTGTTAAAGTATATGTTTGATGCGCATTAGACATAAAACAACTATAAATGATTCGAATCCTCAGTTAAATCCGAATTCTGAACCTTATATAGCTTTGAGAATAGCCAGGCCATTAACATAGAAATCAAAAATGATGGCCCTAAAACATCAAGTTTTTCGAAATAAGGCCCTATGCCTTCCATCGGGATAACAACGAATTTGAAAAAAGGCACACACAAGAAACCAGTAATCATTGAGGCAATGGCGCCTTTCTCTGTCAATCCTTCCCAAAACAGCGAAAGAATAATCACGGGACAAAACGTAGCGGCAATACCAGACCAACCGAAAATAACCATCCAAAAAACGGTTCTATCAGGAGATATCTTTGCAATAACCATTGCTATGATAAGTGCAATAACTGACATGATTAAGGTAACCCACCTAGATATTTTTACCATTTCTTTTTCTCCAAGATTCGGCTTAAATATTTTTTGATAAAAATCACGTGTAATTGCACTAGATGCTATAACCAATAGAGAGTCTATCGTGGACATTATTGCTGATAAAACAATAGCTACGTAGATTGCAACCAGAACGTAAGGCAGAAATTGCTCTGTGAGCATACTTAATACATTCTCCGCACCGACGCCCAATACAGCCTGAGGATCTTGACCTGATTCGGTAAAAAACACTCTTCCTAAAATACCTATGGTAACCGCCGCCGCATCCGTAAACAAAGTAAAAATAATAGCGACCCATTTTCCTTTATCAATTTCCGACTCATCGCGAATGGACATAAAACGCACATACACCTGTGGAGAACCAAGAAATCCGAGACCTATTAAGGCGAAACCTAGCATTGTTGCAATATTCATCCACATGTCGTCACTTGTGCCAAAAACGTTCGTTAAGGCTGGATCTATCGCATTTAGACTTTCAATGACTCCAGGGGTTCCATTCATGGAGAAAAACACAACAATAGGTAGAAGTACAAGGCCTAAAAACATCAATATGCCTTGAAACATATCAGACCAAACGGCAGCTACAAATCCACCTATGAAGATATAAGAAAGAACAATGAGAAAGCCGATGATTGCGCCAGTGAAATAATCCAGCCCCATCATTGATTCAAATGCTTTTCCGGTTACGTCAATTTGTGAACTAACGTATATGATTACAAAGATAGATAGGATTGATGCAGACAGTATTCTTAATGTTTTTTTCGTGCTTTTAAAATGACTTTCGAGGTAATCTGGAATTGTTATCGAACCATAAGTATCTGATTTTCGTTTAAAACGCTTGGCCATAAACCACCAGGACACAGCAACGCCAAGGACCTCCCCAACTACGACCCAATAGGCTGAAAATCCTGATAGCGCACCCATACCCGTTAAGCCTATCAAGAGCCATCCAGATTCGCCTGTTGCTCTCGCAGAAAAGGCTACTGCCCAATACCCCAAACGTTTACCACCTAAATAAAAATCACTAAGACTGTTGACTCTCCTAGACGCAAGAATACCTATTAGAAATAGAATTGCTACATAGATACCAAGAACGATAAATTTAGTTAGGTCCAAGGATTAAGATTTTTCAGTTAAAGCAGGTGCAAAAAGATGTGTATTTGATGCTACAAAACTTTCCATGGTTTTAAAGAAATCTAGAATGTCTTGTTTTGAATTTTGAGCATTGATAGTAACCAACCGAATAAATTCATCATTTTCATAGGAACCGTAACCCACAAGTAATTCAGAGTGTTCGTAAAGCAAGGTACATATGTCTCGAGCGGGGATTCCTTTGTAATTAAAGCAAATAGAAATCGACTCATCATAACTATATAACTCATAGCTATCATTACTTCTTATATATTCCCGGGCTACATCTGCAAGGTCAAATTGATGGTCTACGATTTTCTCTAATCCATCTGTTCCAACACTTTTCCATAAAGCCCAAAATTTTAAGGCATCATTTCTTCGACCACATTGGAGCGAAGTTTTACCGAGGTTAAATTCATCATGGTCTGTCTGGTACAAATAACTTGCATCGTTAGAGAAAGAGCTATTAAGATTACGCTTATCCTTGACAACTATGATTGAGCAAGAAAGTGGTGTTCCAATCATTTTATGGGCATTGAAACTAAAAGAATCAACATGGCTAATCCCATCCACTAAATGCTTGTATTTCTGACTGAATATAACTGAACCACAGTACGCTCCGTCTAAATGCAGCCATAAACCATATTTATCGCCGATTGCCCTAACCTCTCCAACAGGATCGAAAGCACCAAGAACTGTGGTTCCTGCCGTTAGGTTAACCATAATTGGCTTATACCCGTTTTCAATGTCTTCTTCGATCATTGCTTCAAGCGCATTTAAATCCATTCGCCCAACAACATCGGAAGGCACATAGCGGACTTGATCGCGACCTACTCCAGAAAAGGCAGCATTCTTAGGAATACTGTAATGAGATTCCATAGAGGTATAAACGGTCATCTTTTGAGTCACACCTGAATGAGGTGTTGACTTATCCGCAGCATCTCTGGCCATTACCATAGACATGAAATTTGTCAATGAACCACCAGGTGCGAATGTTCCATCGGAGGACTTATCCCATCCTAAAATATTACAAACCTCTCTCAGAATAACTTTTTCTACGCCAACTTGTGGACCCGCTGCCTTATAGGTATACATACTATTATTTAGGATAACAGCTAAAAGATCTCCAAGCACTGCTGTTTCATTCCTTCCTCCAAATAGCTGATTGAAAAATGCATTTGTGGCAGTTCGTGGGGTTTTAAAAACCAAATCTTTCAACGCCGCTTCAAATTTCTCTTCGGATAAACCATTTTTAGTTAAAGCCAAATCAACTTCGGAGTATAAATTTTCTGAAGCGATGAATTGCGCCATTGGCTTTGCTCCTTCATCATCTAATAGTTCTTTTACGATTTTCTGGAACTTATCGATTGTATTTTTCATTCGTAAGAATTTCTTTTTCAGTTGCTTAACACCCAAATGAAAATTCTAAAACTTAATTTGTGTAAATAATTATACACAGGTAGCTTTAATTTACTTACCTTGGGTTGTAATGATATTTACAAGTATAATGATTACTAATCACTTTTTTCCCTCATATATGTCTTCAATAAAAAGTTTAGAACAACTTATAAATCATTTTGAAGACGAACCTGACTCGAGGCGCGCTGAAATTCTAAAAGACACCAATATTCCTTTGGGAGAATTCACAAAATTTACTTCTTGGAAAGATGGAGACTATACCAGGAATTGTATTGTGAGAACTAAATCTTTTGAGTTCATTTTACTCTGCTGGGACTTAAATGCATGTTCACCCATTCATGGTCATGACGATAAAGATTGTTGGGTCTATCAAATTGATGGCGAGCTTACAGAAAAAATATTGATGGAATCAGACCAAGGATTTGAACTCAAAGACACAAATACAATACAAAAAGGGATGGTTTCATACATGCACGATAAAATGGGTTATCACGCACTTGAAAACAAATCCTACTCAAGGGCTATGTCTCTTCATATCTATGCTGAACCCATAGATAAATGCAAGGTATATTGTGAGGATACGCGTAAATTCAAAACGTTAGAAATGTCTTATGATTGTGATTATTCATCATAAACAATCACATAGCTAATAAGTCTAATGAATTCAATATCTGGCACTTAAGATTCACTTCTTAAAAAAGTATTGTTTAAAGTTTAATCCCTGTCGTATTTTAGTTATTTTCACAAAAAAACTCTAAGTATGTTTAAGTTTCATCTGGTCCTTACGTTATTTTTTAGCAGCGCTGTATTAACATTAAATGCACAAGAAATTGTTACGACATCAGGACTCAATGCTAGTGGCGCAGGTGGTACAATATCCTACTCTGTTGGTCAGGTTGGTGTCGCTCAAAACACCGGAACTGAAGGCTCTGTTCTTGAGGGCGTTCAACAACCTTACATCATTGATCCCACTGTTGGATCTGAGATTGCGAATATTAATTTAAAACTAGCTACCTATCCAAATCCAACCTCTGATGAAATCATATTGACTGCTGAAGATCTCGATCTAGAAAATCTTTCTTATCAACTTTTGAGCAGTGAAGGAAAAGTTTTGATATCAAAAGCTACAATTGAGAGCACGAGTAACATCAACTTACAGTTGTATCCTGCAAACACCTACTTATTAAATATATACAAGGATTTAATCATTATTAAATCATTTAGAATTATTAAAAACTAAAAACCTATGAAAACCCTTTTTACCCTTTTTACTGTCTTCTGTTGTATCGCCATATCTTTTGCGCAGGCGCCTGAAAAAATGACGTTTCAAGCAGTGGTGCGTGATGCAACAAACAGTTTGTTAAATAACCAGAATGTGGGCATGCAAATAAGCATTCTTCAAGGCTCAAGCACCGGAAACGCATTGTATGTTGAATCACACACGTCTACCACAAATGAAAATGGCCTCGTAACTATTGAAATAGGTGCAGGTAATGTTTCTGAAGGTGACTTCAGCTCAATAGACTGGAGCAACGGTCCATTTTATATCAAATCTGAAACCGATCCTTCCGGAGGTGTATCTTATTCAATAACTGGAACCAGTCAATTAATGAGCGTACCATTTGCGTTATATGCTAAAACAGCTGCAAGTGTTACCGAACAAGTATTCAGCATCGGACACTGGCCAGAGTTAGGTGGTTATGTTTTTCAAATTTCCTCTGATGGCAAGCATGGCTTAGTTGCTGAGTTACAAGACCAAGGTGTTGTCTCCTGGTATGGCGCACAGGACTTTATATCGAATCCGGAAAATCATTCCGCAGATGGCAGTAAGTTTTTCGACTGGAGACTTCCAACGAAGCACGAACTTAATGAAATGTATACATTCAGTGCACCTATAGGTTCCATAGGCACCTCCTTTGGGACGAACACCTATTGGTCCTCAACCTTAAGTTTCGCTAATGACGGTGAAACTGCTTGGAGACAAAACTTTGATACCGGCTTACAATACAACAGTGCCATTTTCACTTTGACTGACTTCTTCTTTGTGCGTGCCGTAAGAGAATTTTAATTTCTATTACTCAATCCGTCAAAGAGATTAACGATTTTAAAATTTATTTAAAGCGTAGTTTGAGTTCGTCCTGAAAGACCTCGAAAGACAATTCCTTTGAAGGTTCTTGTAATAAATACTCAGTGTCAAAATATTCGGGTACATAGTCAAGATTTTGCCAATCGTCCTTTTCCTTGTCTATTTTATAAAGTGCAAGCCTACTCGGCTGACCTTCGTAAATACCAAACCTTTGATTTTGAACCCCATCAGCTCTCTTAAAATAGTATGAATCTTCTTCTACCGTAAAAATATCTAAGAGCTGTTCGTATTCTCCACTTTCGAAATGAAACTCTTTCTCTTCCCCGTTCCAAATTACACGTCTACCGCTATTGAAAAACTCTATTTCATTACCGAAATGCGGATCACTCCATTTACCAGCTAAATTCTTTTGCACACTAATATCTTCATCATTACCTAAATCAAGATTCGAATCCACGATAACCGATTTAAAAGTTGTATCGGAATTTAAAACGACCAAACAATCCACACCGTTAAAATTATATGCTCTTAACAAATCACCTTCAGAAACGTCATTAACATAAGAGCCTAAGACATGAATTGTAGAATCATTTTGGAGTATCCCAAAAAGACTTAGACCTCCCTCATGCCTGTCTCCTCCTGACAAATGGATATAAGGCCTTGTCCCCTTGCCAAACACACAACCCAAATCTTTAGACTGATCCAATGAGAACCATTGAGTTCCGTTCGTCCATCCACCATTGAATCGTTTATCTGAGGCACTTAAATCCATCTTGAAGGACATAAATTCTAGATCTTCTTGTGTATAAAAATGCCCTGGCTTAAATGTTTTAATTACCACCTTATCAGCTTTTCCATCAACACCCGTTGATTCCTCGTTAATTTGCAATGGCGTATTTACATTTTGCGTACTTTCCCTTTGAGGCTTTTGATTTGTGCAAGCTTGAAAAGCTATAATTGTTATTAGAAATAAAA
>JAQXCN010000050.1 GCA_029251865.1 Crocinitomicaceae bacterium
CCCAGGTTAATTAATAGGGGATAAAAAACGTAAACTTTTATCACTTATATGAATTCTATTTTGGCTTGTATAAAAACACGAGTAATCCAAAAAAAGTTTTAGTTATTTTTCAACTAGTAATTAACCTGGGTTGTTTACAAACGAATAAATGATAATTTTAAAAGATGAAAAGAAAAATTGCGATAGGATCTGATCACGCTGGATTTCATTTAAAAAATGAAATTATAGAAAAATTAGAAGCAGAAGGACACGAAGTTGTGGATTATGGTTGTCCATCAGAGGAAAGTATCGATTATCCAGATTACGCGCACCCCGTAGCAAACCTAGTTGAAAAAGAGCAAATTACAGGTATATTAATTTGCGGTTCAGGAAACGGTATAAGCATGTCTGCAAATAAACATAGTGGTGTGCGCTGTGCACTTTGTTGGTCTATGGAGATCGCTGAATTAGCGAGACAACATAATGACGCTAATATTATCTCTTTACCCGCAAGGTATATATCATCAAAAGAAGCTCTAAAATGTGTGTCGACATTTTTAACAACCGATTTCGAGGGGGGAAGACACCAGCGAAGAGTGGATAAAATAGCATGTGCTTAATGTATAGAATAATTGTTTTTTTCTGTCTTTTATCGTTTTCTTCCGAAGGTCAACATTATCGTTTTAATACCAAAGAAGACTCTGTTTTCTATACAAGTTTCGTTAATACGCTTTACTGTGAGCAAGGAACCCCGTTGTGCTTTGACGGAACAATTAAAATAAGCACAACAGACAATGTTGGGTTTTATTTAATAGATGTATTAGATACTGTTATTAGAGCGCAGGGAACGCTTAATTTTGCGGCGTATACTCAAACTCCAGAAGGTGGTAAGGAAAAAATATTTATTGATAAGTTTACGTTTAAAATTAAAAAGGGACCAAAACCTATTCTGTTTTTTGGCGCCGTGATGGGGGGATCAAAAATAGACACAACGAACTTAAATATTGAGGTTGGTTTTATTGAGACAGCGCCGTTACCGAATTACCAAATCACCGAAATACAACTTCTTTTTAATCAAAAAGAAGTTATAACAGTAAAAGGTAATCAATTAACTAATTCTCTAAAAAATAAAATAAAGCGCCTTTCTCAAGGGGCAGAGGTCGGGGTTAGTGTTGTTTACAAAGACCCCCTTCAAAGGCTAAAAAGATTAAGTGCTATTTATTTTCTATAAGAGTCTGAAAAAATCTTGTGCAATAGCATCTGCAAATAAAAAACCCGAAGAGGTTAATACATAACAAGACTTTTCTTCACGAACCTTACCCTCTCCAATTAGGCGTTGAAGTAAAATTGATTCCTGCTTTGAAAAACCCCCAAATTGTACAATTTGTTTTTTATTCACACCCCAACGTGTTCTAAAACCTGTTAAGAAAAGTTCGTTCCAAAGGTCTTTTTTTGATAAAACCTCGTCTTCGTGAAAGAGCGACCCAGATTTAATTGAACGGATGTATACTTGATTGTTTGCGATATTCCATCGCCTATACCCTGCACTAAATGAATGTGCAGAAGGGCCAACACCAATGTAGTTTATACTTTTCCAGTAACTGCTGTTATGATGAGAATACATCTTATTATATGCAAAATTAGAGACTTCGTATTGTTCAAAACCAGCACTAAGGAGCTTTGTGATTAGAGCATTGTACTGAAGTTCTATTTGATCGTCTTCAGGCAAAATGGTATTACCTGTTTTCACCTTATGGGCTAAAACGGTACCTTTTTCAAGGGTTAAGCAATATGCTGAAAGGTGTGTTATTCCTGAATTAACGACAAGGTTTAAATGCTTGTCCCATTCATTTTTGGTTAAACCAGGTAAACCATACATTAAGTCCGCGGAAATGTTTTTAAACCCTGTTTTTAAGGCAAGAGAGATAGAAGAAAGCGCGTCTTGTTCAGAGTGCCCCCTATTCATCCAGTTTAAGTCTTCTTTTTTTAAACTCTGTATTCCAATGCTTAATCTATTTATACCGAGTTCGAGCCAATCGATTAGGTTTTCAACGGAAACATCTTCCGGGTTTGCTTCAAGGGTTACCTCTATCCGCTCTTTTTTTTTGTAGTATTTATTTATTGACTCAAGAATTAGGGAAAGTTCTTTTTTCTTTAAAAGACTCGGTGTGCCACCCCCAAAATAAACACTTTCAAGGGGGTTTAAGGCTTCGTTTTGACGCAATTCAATCTCTTTTACTATTGCAGAAACCATATCGTTTCTATACGCCTCAAACTGCGTAGAAAAGTGAAAATCACAATAGGAGCATTTTTTTGCGCAAAAAGGAATATGCACATATAACCCGGCCACTTATTTTATTGTAAACCTTTTTACTTCAGGTGTTTCGTTCTGCCCAACAACTTTAACCAAATAGGTTCCGCTTGACCAGGTTTTTGTATCAATTGTTGTTTTTATGTTTTCTATAGTTCCAAAATCAAGAACCCGACCTGACATACTTGTTATTTCAAATGAACCAGAGATTTTTCCTGACTGTAATATTATAAAATCAGTTGCCGGGTTTGGATATACAGATAAGAAACCGTTGCTGTTTTCTGTTAAATCGACAGTAGCGTTTTTCACAACAGAACTTTCATCTCCGCCAAAATTAGGCGCGTCTAGGCTATATATAACACCTCCGAAGTTATCTTTTAATTCGAGCGCGCCATTTGTTCCGTTCCATTGTTCGGAGTCGATACCGTCGCCATAATAATCATAAATCGTAAACGTGTAACATTCCACAGAAGACAAAGGAACGTCCCATTCATATGCTGTATTATTTTCAAATGCATTTGTCGGATCAGCGTCTGGGTTTGCATTCCCAGTACCAAAATTACCCGCAACATTTTCATTTCCTTCACTCCAAATTACGGCTCCACCGCTATTTGTGATTTCCATATATGTTTCTTCTGAGTAATCATCGGTTAGTAAAGAAACGGTTACATAAACGGCCGTTTCAGGAAAAGCGTCTATGGTAATAGCGTCGTTTGCGATGTCGTTGTTTGCGTTTTCATCTGTTTCGTTGTTTGGTAGACTTACCTCAATACTTAAGGTATGGTTTCCTGTTGATAGTGTTACAGAAGGAAGAACCACACCTTCACTTTGGTATTGTGCCAATGAACCAGACCAATTAAGAGTTTGATTTGCTCCGCCATCAATATTGTAGTTTATGACGGCAGAAGTTAAAGTCTGTGAACCAGGGTTCGAAAGGTTGAAGCTTGGTATAAATTCTGTTCCACAAACCGCTGTTTGTTCTAGCGATGCGCCAGAAACTCCAGCATCGTAAGCTGTTGCACTTGCCCCAGAAGGGTCAAAACCATCAACAAACCCCGCGCCTGCCGAATTTGGGTCTAACCAGTGTTTTAATTGATTTGTTGTGTTGCTGCCCGTTGGCTCCCAACTTTTTGAGACGCGACCATAATAATCTGGAGAATTTAGGTTTTGGCATGATGCTCCACCCCCCCAAAGCTGTCCAATAATTCTGTGATTTTGATCAAACAAAGGAGACCCTGAAGACCCTCCTTCAGTTGTTGTGTTTCTATCCCACTGAACAGTCCATGTTGAACCTGCTTCAGTAGACCCCATTGATTGAGAAACAGAAGCAGCGTCATCATCAAAGGCTAATTTTTTGATGTCTCCTGCAGGATGATGAATACATACAGTCGATGTAGGAATGTCCCCTGTGTTATCCCACCCGGAAAAGAAAGGGCTATATGAAGCCGGAACTGTTCCGTTGTCTAGCCCACCTGTGATTTCAACCAAACAAAAGTCAGTTGGGGTTCTTCTTGAACGAAGCGTTGCGCCACTTAATGAAACAAATGAGGGTTGACCGCTCGGGTTGTTACAATTTTCTGATTGCCAGTTAAATCGAAAAATCCAATTTGTTGGATTAGAATAACAGTGATTTGCTGTGAGCACATAAGGCGTCCCATCGTTTAACGTGTTATTAATTAATGCACCCGTGCAGAATCCACTACTACCAGAAACCAACATTACTACACTGTTTCTTTCGTTGACCCAAGACGCGCCATCAGGACAATTAGCGTTCATATTACAAGACCCAGAACTACCGAAAGCTTTTTCGGCAAATTCATTTGCTGTCCTATAACCGTGAGTTACAGTGCTAATATTAACAGAACCCAAACTGTTTCCGTTGGGAACAAAATATTCAACAACAACAGTATTTCCTGGAATAAGCTCTGTACCCAACTCCCCTTGGTAAATATGATTTTCGTTAAAAGAACCTAAGATGAAATCTTTCTCTGGGTTGTAAACGTAAAGTTCATTTCCATTAGGAATTAAAGTTTCTGAAAAGGTTAAATTAACCGTTAAAGCCTCTTCACAAGAGATAACAACACGCCATATTTTGGAACCGTTCGAAGTCTCTATCCAACTTCCAGAATTGTTAAGGTTCAACGAAGTATAATTATTGTGTCCAAATCGCCATGGCGCATCTCCTTTAGGGTCGTTTATGGCGTCTTCAGCCAATAAACTTGCAACATCAGGCGTTTCAAAAACCCAAGTATCAAGATCTTTCGTATTGAGTGTTTGTTTAAATGTTTTTGGAAGACCACCATCTCCTTGAATGTTTTGTGTTAAGCCATAAAAAGCGGTGAGAGTTAAGAAAAGGAAAGTTGTAAAGAATTGTTTCATTTTAGTTTAGTTGAATAGTGAAGGGGTTTATGCTTTTGTACGTTTAATACTACATCCTTTTGGCGCGGTAGCATTTGGTTTTATTTTTTTTGATTTTAGATGGTTTTCTATTGCAGACCTCAAGAAAGGTTTTGTTTTCTTTCTTTTTCCGTCCCAAAGATTATCAATAGACCCACTGTATACTAGTTTTTGGTTTTGATCAAAAAAGAACACATGAGGTGTAGTTTTCGCTTTTAAACTATTTGCTAGAGCAGCATTTTTATCTAAGAGGTAAGACATGTTATAAGCAACGTTATTTGCATGTATTTGCATTGCTTTAAAAGAGTCATCTCCAGTCCTTTTGGCTTCGTTAGAGTTCACGAGAACAAACCCAACATCTTGAGAGTTTGCATATTTATGAAGTTCATTATACTGGTTTTCCCAACCCGGAAAATGTTTGCTACCAACAACAAAAGGGCAAGTATTACAACTGAAAACAAGGACGATTCCATTTCTTTTGGTTTCTTCAACTAAAGACGCGTCTGATCCGTTAGCATTTTGGAAGGTTTCTCTTGACATTTCAAGAGAACTACCAATGGCAACTTGCCCAATTGAGAAGATTGTAAAAAGAAAGAATAGTGCGGGTAATAGAAAGTGTTTGATCATAAGAAAGTTAAGTATCCTTAAAGTTAAGCCTTTTCTTGAAAAGATAAAAACAGTATTTCGGATTTCGTTGGTATTGCATATCTTTGCTTAGAACGAAAAATCTCTATGAAACCATACGTAATAGGAATCTGTGGCGGCAGCGGATCGGGTAAGACCACACTATTAAAAAAACTCAAAAACACCCTAGGCGAGCAGAGGGTTTCGGTTTTTACTATGGACAACTACTACCTGCCTAAAGAGTTTCAGCAAAGAGACAAAAACGGGGAGGTAAATTTTGACTTACCTACAGCATTAGATGAAAATCTGTTAAACGCTGACCTGGAAACGCTCATTAGTGGTAAGCCCATAGAGGTCAAGGAGTATTTTTTTAACGCACCAGTAAACCACACAAAAAAGATCACTATAGAACCTAGAGAAATTCTAATTGTCGAGGGCCTTTTTTTATTCTATTTTGAAGCGGTTAAAAAGGCATTAGACTATTCAATATATATTAATGTCGACCCGAAACACCAACTCTCAAGAAGAATAATGCGCGATGAACAAACGAGAGGTTATTCTAAAGAGGCGATTACCTACCAATGGAATGAACATGTTTTGCCTTGTTTTGAAAAATACATTCTACCTTACGAGGGCGCAGCGGACTTTGTTTTTAACAATGATGATCGTTCTCGTGAAGAATTTAAAAAACTCAGACAAGTTTTAGAACAAAATAAATGAAGATTAGAGTGTTAGATATTTTTGCTTCAAAATCTGGACCCTGGTGGATTATAATGTCTCTGTTTTTTGCATGTTCTTTATTACTAACAAATATTGTTTGGCGTTCTGATGAAAGTCTTCAAAACGAGATACAATCTAATTTTTTAGAGCTCGAGAAAAAAGCGGAGTTGGCATCTAAAGAAATACTTGTCGAGGCCCTTCAAGGAAATGGGTATTCAGGAAATAATGACACAACAATCTTGTTACATGTTTATGAGCGAGACTCTTTGAAGCATTGGTCGTCTAATAAAGTTCCTGTTCCCCGGTTTGCGTCATTAAAATTTCCAGCAGAAGGGCTTGTTCATTTAAAAAACGGATGGTATTATACGTGTGTTTCTAAGCATCAGGATGTGATAACTACGGCCTCTTTTTTAGTTAAACAGAAGTATAGATACCAGAACGAGTATCTTAAAAACTATGTGAGCTCTGCAATTAGCCCTTCTTTTTTTCTTTTAACACTTGACGAAGAAGAAGGCTTTGCTGTATTAAACCATAACAAAGAGTATGCTTTTTCTGTTTCGAACCCTATTCTAATGGAAAAAGGAAAAAAGAACTATGCTCTTGTGGCGTTTACACTCTCTTTATCTTTTTTGTTTTTAGGGCTTTTAAAGATTAAAAACAGGGCGCTGAAAATTACAGTGGTGGGTTTGTTTTTTGTTTTTTTGTATGTATTGAGTATTTCTGGATCGATTTCATCTGATCTAGTTTCACCCAGGTTATTTGCTTATAACTTTTGGGTTCCGAACATTTTGTCGGTTTTGGTTTTGTTTTTTGCACTTGGTTTTTTGCTTACAAAAGCGACATCTAGTGCGTTTTATCAGAGGAAGGCGCCGCCTTTTGTGAAAATAATAGTGTTGCTTTTTTCCTGGTGGTTAATAGAAAACACTGTCCCGTTTGTTTTAAACAATTCGTCAATCCCCATAAGCTTAGACAACCTTTTTGAGTTAGAAATTTTTTCATATATCATACTTGTAGCTTTCGTATTACTTTTTCTTATTTACAACGCACTTTTTAAGAACACTTATAGTTATTTAAGTGAAGGGGACGGAACAAACCAAATTGTTTTGTTATTTGTTTTAAGTGTTTTTTTTCTTTTGCTTGATAGTTTTGTTTTTAGTGAGACATCATTATCACTAGCCCTTCCTTTAGCGCTAACCATCTTGAATTCAGCATTTATGAATAAAAACACGTTTAAGCAGAGCTTGTTAAAAAGTGTTTTCTCAACCACGATTTTATCCGTGGCGCTTGTTTCTCAAGTAACAGTGAACGAAGGAAAAAAAGACTTAGACAAAAGAAAGGTTCTTGCTAAAAAGGTAATAAAGGAAAGAGATAGAGAGTTAGAGATCAAGTATTTAAATCTAACTGATAAGTTGACAGCAGTTCCTTTTTTGTCAAATATTGCGCGTGGTAGGCAGGAAAATCTAACACCCTCAAAGTTCTCTCATGTTTTAGAGAACAAGTTTTTTAATGGTTTCTGGGAGGGGTACGAATGTTCGTTTAACTTTTTTGGCGCCAACAAAGAACGTCTTGTACAGAAAGAAAACATGTCTTTTCGTGATTGGCAGGTTTTGATTGATGGCTTTGGGGAAAAATCTGAAATTTGCTCGAGTGTGTATTTTATCCCATCATCTAAAAATGGGTTTAATTACGTTATAAAACAAGAGATACCTTCAATAAAAGGCGAAGGTGTCGCCACCCTTTTCATAGGATTAAAATCTAAACTAATCCCTGAGGAAATAGGTTTTCCAAGGCTTTTAATTTCTGACAAGGCAAACACCCTTGATTATCTTAAAAGATATTCGATTGCTAAATACAAAGAGGGTAAGCTTTCTAAATCTTTTGGTTCATACAGTTACCCTATTTATTTAAACGCCTATTTGACTGGTGTAGAATCTCATGCTATTTATGAAGGTCAAAGCCATTATATTCTTCGAGGAGTTCATAAAAATACCGTTGTTTTGTCTACTAAAAAACCTCAAGGACTTGCTCTTTTTACACCATATGCCTATATCTTCTGTGTGATGGGTATAATCCGGCTATTGTTTCTTTTATTTTCAAGAAAGACATCACCAGCGGAAAAACAGACCGCGTCTTTAGCTTTTAAAATTCAGGCGATTTTAGTTTCAATGGTTGTTTTATCACTTTTTCTTTTTGGTGCAGGAAGCGGACTGTTTGTAAAAAACCAGTATACGAATTACAATAAAAGAGTTATTAATGAAAAGCTGCAGTCAGTTAGCGAAGAACTGAAAAACAAAATTGCGAAAATGGAGCGTTTTGATATCGAAAAGGATGGGGTGTTTTTAGAAAAAACGTTAAATAAACTTTCTCGTGTGTTTTTAACAGATATCAATATTTATGATGTTGATGGGTTTCTTGTATCGTCATCGCGTCAGCAGGTTTTTAATATGGGCTTGTTAAGTGAACAAATAAACGCAGCGGCCTTTGAGAGCTTGATTAACCGTGAAAAAACCCATTTCTCACAAGAGGAAAACATAGGGGGCCTCGGGTATACCTCCTCTTACATGCCTGTATATAATAAAGAGCGAAAGACGCTAGGTTATATTAACCTCCAGCATTTTGGTCAACAAGAGGATTATGAGTCTCAGATACAAGGTTTTTTGGTTGCGATTATTAACGTCTTCATGTTTTTACTTGCGCTTTCAATCATTTTATCTTTGGTTATTTCGAATTGGCTTACATTACCCCTTCAGGTCCTTCAGGATAGCCTATCTAAGTTAAAGCTTGGAGAGCGCAATAAAAAGATTGTCTATGCTGCAAACGATGAAATAGGTACGATTGTGCAGCTTTATAATGATAAAATTGAAGAGTTGGAAACAGCCGCGGATCAACTTACAAGAAACGAGAGGGAGTCAGCATGGCGCGACATGGCGAAACAGGTTGCTCATGAAATAAAAAACCCGCTGACACCAATGAAACTCAGTGTACAGCATTTGCTTCGAAGTTATGATGAAAAGGACCCAAAGGGAAGCCAAATAAAAATAAAAAGGGTCGTCGAGGGTATTATTGAGCAGATTGATGGTTTGGCAAGAATTGCAAATGAATTCTCGAATTTTGCAAGAATGCCGGAGCCTAACAAAAAAGAAACAGATCTCGTATCCCTTATAAAGAATACGCTCGTTGTTTATCAAGGGAATGAAAAATACAGCATTCTATTTACAAGTGAACTTGAAGAAGCAAAAGTGCTTGTTGATAAAAACCAGTTGGTGCAAGTCCTTAACAATTTAATTAAAAACGCAATTCAGTCTTTTTATGATATTTCGGAGGGCGCTATAAAGATTAAGTTAGTTAAAAATACAGATGCAAAAAGCGTTAAAGTTTCAATTACCGACAACGGTGTGGGGATAGATGAAGAGCATTTAAAGAGTGTTTTTATACCCCGCTTCACAACCAAAACAACAGGTTCAGGGATCGGCCTATCTTTGGTTAAGCAGACGGTCGAAAACCACGGTGGAGAAGTCTCTTTTTCTTCAAAACTAGGAGAAGGGAGCGTGTTCACGTTTACGGTCCCTACCGAGGTTTAATATACTTGCCTTTTGAGGTGTTGTATTTTTTTATTCGAAGAAACATCAAATTTTAAAAAGGAGCCTTTGTACGTACGGTAGTCTCTTTATTTGTTTCGGGGTGATTAAAAATAAGTTCTTCAGCATGCAAAAACATTCGCTCGTTCTGTGTACCATAGAGGTCATCTCCTAGAATAGGAAGATTTAAACCTTGATGAAACGCTGCATGGACACGAAGTTGGTGGCTTCTACCGGTTTTAGGATAAAACGCAACACGAGAGCGATTACCTGTAGTGCTCAGTAATTCAAAATCCGTTTCAGCGGGCTTTCCTTTTTCAAGACAAATAAGTTGTCGAGGACGATCATTATAGTCTGTGGTCAAAGGAAGAGAAACACGCCCTTTTTTTAGGGTTAAAACCCCGTCTAAAATAGCAATATACCTTTTTTTAGTTGTTCTTTTTTCAAACTGCATTTGTAGGTTAGCAAGCGCTTTTTTGTTTTTTGCTAACAATAAAACACCTGACGTTTGACGGTCAAGTCGGTGCACAGGAAAAAGAGTATCATCTTTCCCAAGCTGGAGTTTAAGTACGCTAAGAACGGATTGTTTAATGTTTTTTCCAGGAACAGAAAGCAGTCCGTGGGGCTTGTTCACGACAAGGATCTCTTTGTCATCATATAAAATCTCTATTGGCTTGTTTTTTTGTGCAACTTCAAGAAGGCTTTTCCCTACTTCGATACCTTTTAACATATGGTTAAGAATAGGCTCGCATTTCCCCCTGCAAGCAGCGTAGTGTGTGTTATGGTTACGAAGCTGTTTTTTTGGTGCTGTACCCCACCAAAACTCAGTAAAGGTAATGGGCTTTAACCCTAACTTATAGCAACTTTGAAGCAGTCGAGGGGCAGAACATTCTCCAGCTCCGGCAGGAGGAATAACCATATAAGTGTCTTTGAATAATGACATCAGGCTTTCGGTTTCTCCTTTAAAGTTTAAAAAAGACGATATTTTAAAAACGGCTTCTTGTATTTTTTTTGATTTTTCAGCCCTTTGTTCCTTAAGTTTTTTAATGTCTTTTTTAAAAAAATCATATCTTTCTTCAAGGGGTGTAAGCGCTGCGGATCTGTTTTTTTTTTCTTTCTTATAAGCCAGTTGTTCTAGCTTACTTTCCAGGCTTAATTCAGAAAGTTTATCAAGCTGCTCTTTACTCTCCTTAATGATAATTGCTTTCCTTGCTGCTTTGCGCCGCGCTTTATTTGCTTTTATTTCTTTTCTGTATGATTCAAGAAAAGCCTTGAGCTCTTTTTGTGCGTTCTTATAATCTGTTTTTGCTCTAATGAAATCAGGGTTAGAGATAAGGGTATTTATTTCAAGCGTAAGTGCATCCAAAACCTTTTCTCCGACCTTAAAAAAACTGTCTTTTTGGTGGACGTCGACAACTGGAGGAACAAAACCTTTTGGACGCTCATCGTCTTTAAGCTTTCCAGAGTAACCCATTAAGTAACCAACCTTTCCAGCATCGTATTCTACGACCAAGACACCAAACATTTTTCCTTGCGCGTCAAAGTCATGTTTTGTCTTTTTTGCAATAAGCTGTTTTACTTGCTCCGCTGCTTTCAGCGCTAAATCATCCGGTTTGTGATAGAAGGGATAAGGAAAAAATTTAGGCCATGCTGAATTAGCAATTGGCTGATCAAATAAGTGAAGAAGTTCGTTTTTGTTCACTACACAAAAGTACAAAGATGTTTGCGAGCAAACACCTTTGTCCATAGCCGATTCAAATCGTTTTTATCGAACAACCTTGAATTGCTTAACGTCGTTGCCACAAGAAACGCGAACGGTATAAGATCCCTGGTGCAGAGTTTGTACATCAAAGTAAGCAATGGTTTGTCCGGGTAAAAGATTGCTGCTTTTCACAAGTTTGCCCGTTGTCGAAAAGAGATCAACCGCTATTTTTTCTTTTACAATGCCATTTGCCTGTATAGCAATAAGGTTCATGCTTGGATTTGGAAAAACATCGAAGCTTAGCTGTTCGAAACTAGGGTTTAAAGCCGCGGTAGAAGGGGTGTAAATAGTAGTTGATTCGTTCACATTATTAACAGATGCGTTTGAATAGACACCGTAAAATGTTGGGCCAACGGCATATGGGTAATACGAATTATGGTTTTCGTCAACGGTGCAGAAGTAGGCATAGGTGCCATTGGGGTATTCGGGCGTCACACAAGTCCTCCCGTTGTGTTCATCCAAATAATCTTCCTCAACATGGCTAACATATTCATAATCCTCTCTAAAGTACCCTAAAAAAAGCTCCTCTTGTCCGCCACCTATCGTAATGACTTGACCTATATCGGGACCACTAGGGCGCGTTGTAATGTTTTGAAGCTGGTAGCTGGATTTAATTCTTACAATCCCTCCTGAACCATCTTGGTTTGCATAACCATATGCTCCATATATTGGATAGCCGTCATATGCGTATCCAAGAAGAGGTGAATGATCATTAACATCAATTGCATAGAGCCCTTCGGCATCATATAAATTACAGATTGTAGAAACCACATCAAGATCTAAATCAAACGCTGATGGGTTTTGGTGGTGGTGATATTGACCCATTGCCGGGTGACCTTTTGAACAATCAAATCCATCCATTTCGGCAGGAATAGCATCCCTGTTCCAATCCATAGTGGCCATTGGGCCTCCTGGACATGGTTGATTTCCAGGGCCACCACATAAGGCATTTGTGTTTGGGTTCCACGCGACACCATCTCTATAGTCATAAAGAGAAACGCCATTAATAAAAATGCCAATTGTTCCCATAGTTGTAGCTGTAGGGGTGCCGGTATTAGGCTGGGGGTTTAGGGGTAGTTTATAGATTGAACCTTGCGCCTGCGCCTGTGAGGGATTTCCGTCCAAAAACGGTCCTGTAGGGTAGGAGGGAACGCCCTCTGTAGTTACGTAAACGAAATTGTCAGAATATTCTACCTGTTGACAGTTTATAAGAATACCATTAGAGATAGTATTGGAGTTTCCGTTGTTATAATAACTTCCTGTTTCGGTTGTGTTTTGAAGCCAAGAGGTAATTTCAGGACCTTGTGCAAAGCTGTTTAATATGTAAAATAAAAAAGTAAAAAGTAGTAGCTTTTGGTTTTTCATGTTTCGGGTTTAATTCTTAGACGCACAAACCAGGAAAATCCTTTTGATGAATTAACAAGTTGTTTTTTCACAGCCCAATCAAGATGTTTTCCTTTAAAGTAGTATTACTTTTTTCTCTTCTTCTTCATATTTTGAATTTTGTCACCACGCCTAATGGGTTTTTTAAACTTTTCTTTTAGGGTTTTTTTATAGCTCTTTTTTTCTGACTTTACCTTGCTGTTTTTCGCAGACTTTTCGTGAAAAGAAGCTCCTGATTCACTCAAAGAACTTTTGTTAGAAAGCTTAATTTCTTCAACAGGGTTGTCTTTCTCTTCTGGAGTAAGTTGGTGGCTGACCTCTAGCCCTTCAGGGTTTTTTCGTAGTGGAATTGTATAATTCATTAAACCCTCGATAGTTTCTTTTAAACCCCTTTCTTTTTCGGTGTAGAAAAGAACAGCACGTCCTTTTTGTTTGGCCCGGCCGGTTCGACCAATGCGGTGGATGTAGTTTTCGGGGTAGAAGGGAGTATTAAAACTGATTACTGCGGTGATTTTTTCAATATCAATTCCACGCGCAATAACATCCGTTGCAATTAGAACGTTGCTTGTGCCATCTGCAAATTTCTCTATTGAACGTGTTCTGTGGTTTTGCTCTTTTCCCGAGTGAATAACAGAAACGTCGGATTCGGAACCTAAAAGCTCAAATAACGCATCGGCATGTGTTTTCGTGCCAACAAAAACCAAGACCTTACTGAACGCTGTTTTATCCTTTAACAGCAGTTTTACTAGGTTTGCTTTGGTATAAAAATTAGGAACCGAATAGCATTCTTGAGAAATATTGTCTAGTGGTTTTCCGCTTATTGAGATTGTTTTTTTGACTGGGTTAATTAAAAAACCGTCTGTTAGTTCATCTACATAGCTCGTCATTGTAGCCGAAAAGAGAATGTTTTGCCGTTTTAAAGGGAGGAGCTCAAAAATATTTTTCAATTGTGTTTTGTAGCCAAAATCCAGCATAATGTCTACCTCATCAATCACAAGTTTTTTGATAAATTTTAGCCGCAAAAGATTGCTAAGCGCAAGATCATAAAGCCGTCTGGGTGTACCCACGATGACATCAACACCTTCGCTCAGCGCTTGTTTTTGTCCGACTATGTTATTACTACCTCCGTATACGCCTAATACCCGCACACTCAGGTAAGGGGTTAGTTTTTCTATTTGCTCTACGATCTGAATGACAAGTTCTCTTGTCGGGACAAGGATCAAGACCCTAGGCTGTGGCTGTTCTGAAAATTTCAGGTCCTGAAGAACGGGCAAAAGATAAGCGATTGTTTTTCCTGTTCCAGTTTGAGCAATCCCTACAAAATCTGAACCCGCAAGAATTGTTGCGTAAGAAGCTTGCTGAATGGGTGTTGGTTTTTTAAACCCTAAACCATCAACCGCTTTTCGTAATTGCTTTTTAATATTGAACTCGTTGAAAGTATTCATTCTGTAAAGTAATTAAGAATAATCCTGAAGTCAGCGCATAACAACAATTATCCTTAGAAATGTTTCTAATGTTTCGGGTATGATTACTTATTTGGTTTATCGCTCATACATGCAAGAACGAGCAGTTACTAATAGCCATTATAGGAATTGTTTTTCATTTTGTTTTCTCATGTTTTACTTTTTAAGTTGTTTTGCCCCCCCCGGAAACTTTATCTCCTACGTTTCTACAATAAACATTTAAAAAACACTCATGATACATCAAAAAAAACCAATAGCAGTCTTCGCCGGAATAGCATTACTGTTTAGTGCATGCAAAAAAGAGGAACCCTCTACAATTCCACCACCTGAACCTATTCCTAGCTCTGTAGAATTACAATCTTATTTTAATCAAAACACCCTTGATGAATTACAAGCATTTACCATTGACGCCGCGTCTAATGAAAGCATTACAAGTTCAAACGGCACGCAAATCTCTTTTTATTCAAATTCATTTAAGCATGCTAATGGAGCACTCGTTACCGGTGATGTAACGATTGAGCTTTTAGAGGTTTTTGACAAGTCAGGAATGATTAGAATGAACGCCCCAACATTGGGTAATCTTCCAGGAGGAGGAAACGCACCACTCATTTCAGGTGGAGAATTTAGAGTTAAAGCATTTCAGAACGGTGAAGAACTTGAGCTGTTTGACGGTTATGGATATGGAGTAAACTCAGTAGTACCCAATGGTGGTCTTGCCGATCCTGATATGCAGGTTTTTTACGGACGAGATAGTGATACGCTAACGTGGGACATGTCCGATTCAAGTTTGGTAGACGGTAATGGACCTACCTATTTCACTTATTTTGATTCCTTAAATTGGTGCAATATTGACCAGTTCATGAACACTGCTGGACCAATGACAACGGTTAATGTTCAGCTTCCTGGTGGGTTTACAAATTTGAATAGCGCTCTATTTATTTCAATAGATGGTGCCAACTCAGTGGTTCCAGTTTGGGGCTTTGAAAACGGTGTATATACCACAGGGTCTAACTATCAACTACCAGTGGGTATGCCTGTTCATTTTGTAGCAATGGCAGTTATTAGTGGCGTTCCATATACTGCAATCGTTTCTGCAACAATAGAGGATGGACATCTTGAGGTGATTCCGAATTTGGAGGCTACAACGGATACTGATTTTACATCTGAACTTTCGGAAATACCTTAAGCTCAGTTCAACATGATTAACCTAGTTGAATACGAACTGGATTAATTTATTCGAGTCAAAAAGAGTTATAGTTGTGAAGCATGATTAATTAGCTTTAGCATGATAAACCCGGCTCAATACGAGCCGGGTTATTATATTCAAGAAGAGTTAGGGTTGTGAAGTATGATTAATTAGCTTTAGAGACTGTAAAGGAAACATTTGGAAGTTACTGAGGACATAATAAGGGAGGTTGAAAAGGGTAATCGAAAAATCACCCTTGACTTGTATCATTATTCATTCAATGTTTTAATGAGTAGTGCCGTTCGGTATAAAAACCATAAAGAAGACCAGATGGAAATTGTAAATAATGCTTTTGTAAAAATCGTGAAGAATATAAAAACATATAGGCCGGGTACAGCTTATTTTTCTTGGATTAAAACAATTGTAAAAAGGGAACTTATTGATGATTTTAGAAAAAATAAAAAATATAAAGAGTTATTTAAAATAAGAGATTCAGATTCCGTTCAGGAATCAGTAGTAGAACCAGAGGTTTATGAATCTATGGATAGTGAATCTGCACTTCAAATGCTTAATGTACTTCCTCCAGCAACAAAACTTGTATTTAACTTGTATGCAATAGAGGGATACAAGTCTAAAGAGATTGTTGAAGAGCTGAATATATCCTATGAAACAGTGAAATGGCACATTAAACAAGCAAGAAAAAAATTAAAGAGTTTAATAATAGAGAATAAAATATCCCTCAAACAGTGAAAGAAGAGAAAGATCATATAGACGATTTTTTCAAAGAGCGTTCTGAGCAAAGCTCTTTTGAGGTGCCTGATTCATTTTTAGATGACATCAATAGCAAGCTTGATGTCTTGGATCAAAAGAAGAAAAGAAGGGGCGGATTCTTTTGGTTGTGGACCTTGATTCCAATTGGTCTGATTATGATGTATGTGCTTTGGCCTGAGGATATAGAAATCAACAAGACCAAACCCATTGTCTCTCTCGAAAATCAAGAAACCAATGCGGAAGGAGCTTTGATGGACAGCATGGACGAGCAGAAGTCTGAAAGCATCCTAATTTCAGATTCTCTGACAGAGGAAAATATTACACAAGAAAAACCATTAAATGATACTGAAAATAGGTCAGCTGAGAAGCTTAAATCCTTAAAAAATGTGTTGCAAGATGATGTGAAGAAAATTGATAAGCTTGCTGATGAAAACAACCCCCTTTGGCTTAAGGAGGAAATCAAAAAACAAGAGGTATTTAATAGTAGCAATTCGAATAACGAATCTGAAATTGTTCCACCTGAAGTTGAAGAAATGGCAATTGCAGATTCAAATCCTGAAAAGAATATTGAGACTAGAAATTCGAATATTAACGCTACTGAAAATGCAGAGATTGAGGGTTCTGAAACAGATTTTGCGATTGATGAGAACGTAAATAATGTAGTCGTAAGTGTAGATTCGTTAGGTAATAGTGAATCAGAGGATTCAATTATAAATAATGAAGCTTTCGAAATTGATTCAGTTCAAATCGATTCTTTACCAACTGAGACAGAAGACCAGGACTCTACACTCAATGTAGAGGAGGTTGATCCATCAGAAACAATGCTTGCTGGTGGTAATCGTGAAAAAGGTGATAAAATAAATCATGAGATTCAGCTTTATGGGGGGGTGCTTAATTCATCTTCCAATCTGATCTTGAGTAATGATTCTTCTACATTTCCAATGAATACGATGGAATCCAATTTATGGAGCGCTTCTTTTGGGGTTATGTACCGTGCAAAAATCAAACAACTTGACCTTGGTGCAGGACTCAGCTGGATGAAAACGGGTGAAAAGGCCAATTATGGCACAAACACACTTGAAATGGCAGAAGTCGATTCTTTAATTTTCATTGGATGGCAGACTGATTCTGTTTTTAATCAAAATACAGAAACCTGGTCTATAGATTCGATTCCATTGTACGACACGACTACGGTAACGACATATACAAACGACTCTATTTTTTATAATACTGCCAATAAATACACCTGGATTTCCATTCCTCTTCGGTTTGGATACCGAATTGATGTGAATGAATTTAGCTTTATTCCGAGAGTGGGTATTGATTTAAGTTTTGCTACGGGAAGTAATACGGGAACATATGCTGAAATCATTAACGAAGGGCTTACGCAAAATTCGTCAAGTCGATTTATACTATCGTATGCACTTCAGCTTGAAGTGAGAAGGAGTTTTGATCGTTGGCATGTATTTGTAAATCCCTATTTTAGGACGAATGTAACACCCGTTATTTCTTCAGCAATTCAAATAAGGAGATACAATTCATGGGGCATTAATGCAGGAATTGGTTTTAAGCTAAAGTAATTAGGAGAGTCTTTTCTAACGGTGCGTATAAACTAAGTTATTCAATTTAGTTTATACTGTGTTGTAAACTTTTAATTAGATTATTGAATGTTAATTTTTACTTGTATTTCCTTTTCTTTATTTAAGGAAATTTTTGCTATATAAAATCCAGTAGTTAATTCTGGTAAGTGTATGTTTTCGGAATTAATATTTAAAGATTCAAATACTAATTCACCATTTAAATTATAAAGCTTTAGAGTGTTAATTTCTTCACTAAAAAATAGAGATCCACCACTTTTAATAGGATTTGGATAGGTAATTAATGTCTTTTTTTGATATTCATTCAAACCATTGATTTGACCGCATGAAGAGCTGCCTCCTACCATACTATAGTCAAAAACCATTGTAGAACATGTGAATACTATACCAGCAGAAGGCATGTTTGGTTTAGAAAATGAAGAGCTAGCTTCTTTATTTACTACAATATTTTCCATTGTATTGTCAATAATAGTGCAATTCCCTTTAGCAAAAACTGCATCTCCATTATGAGCATTAATTGTAAGTAGGCTATTGTCTTCCATTAAATAAATATTTCCGGCTGATGAATTTATGGTTAAATGAGCACCAGAACAGATATAGAACAATAACCCATTACCATTGGTTATTGTTGAATCGTTATGAACGTGAAAAACTCCCCCAGTAGAATTATTAACTGCAGGAGGAACGACTTGAGTACATAATTGTTGAGCAGTTGAAATAAAAGTGAATAGAATAAATAAAAGGGGTAAGATAGTTTTCATGAAATTAGTTTTAAAGATGAAATTTAAACTCAACAAGTTTTATACCAAAATCAATATTTTAATGGTTTACAACGTAGGGCTATAGATACACCTTTGTTTTTCCTTTGTTAACACCTATAAATCTTGGCACTCAGAGG
>JAQXCN010000053.1 GCA_029251865.1 Crocinitomicaceae bacterium
CATATCTCTCAACTTCAGTTCCAAATCTGCTAAAGTACTTTTATCGTGAAAATAAACTTTTATACTCCTATGTCGATGAGTATACTTTGGATTATATTATTTCTGACCAACGTTACGGGTTTTATTCCAAAAAAAGACCTTCAATATTTATTACCCATCAAATGAAACTACCAGTTAAGGGGTTGTTCAAAATTGGAAACTTAATCAACCGGTATTTGATTTCAAGGTTTGATTCTATTTGGATTGTGGATGATGAAAATGAGAGATATGCTGGCGCGCTTTCAGAGAACTTTTCTCGGGATCGTGCGATTTATATTGGGATTCAATCAAGGTTTGATAACCTTCCGAAAAAAGTAATAAAATCAAAAAAGGGTTTGCTTGTTGTAAATGGGCCAAAAGAATATGCAGAGCAATTAATTCATATGCATATAAACGCGATTAGTGAGGCCAAGATTGATTGTGTCGTGGGTCCTGATTATGTTCAAGCTATACTTGATGAAAATGAATTGACTGTTGTATTTATTGCCAATGACGATATGGCCAAAATTGATCGACTTTTTATGACTGCAAACCATATTTTCGGATTTTTCGGATACAGCACACTTATGGATTGTATTACATTGAACGTCACCTTTTCATTACTTCCTACACCTGGGCAAGATGAGCAATTTTATTTGGCTCATAGACATAAAAAAAGCCTCTAGAAGAGGCTTTTAGTATTATGTTTTAATCTTTTTATTTGACGAGTGCTTTGAAGCTATCATCACCAAAGAACTTAACGAATTCTCTGTCTTTACCTGCTTTCTCTTTAAAGCTTGCATCTTCACCAATCGCTAATGTTAGTTTTGCAACAACATCACTTGCTCCTGATCCGCCTCTCGCCGCCATGATCGCCGCAAGGTATAATCCATCAGCATCATTCTTGTCATCACTTTCTGCAAGTGTGCCTTCTGCATCCTCTAGGGAACCTTGAAGCATTAATGCTAGTGCTTTGTTAAAGGTGTTTCCTGCGATATTGCTTTCTGCCGCCTCGTATAAACCATCTAAAATATCTAATGCCGCAGAATTAGATTGAACTATGCTCATTTTCTCAGCATCCATATTCTTAGCAGCTGCAAATAACGTTCTGCTTTTTACACGGTCACCATCTAACATTGCAATTGCTGCAAGGTTATTCATAACTTCTCCTGTTTCATTAAGCTGCGCGGAGGCTTCAAAATTTGCTTTTGCATTTGGGATATCATTTTGAGCGTAGTATAAAGAACCAAGATTGTTATAAACTCTGCTATCCGCCATTTTTTCCGCAACGGCAGAATATAATGCGATTCTAGAATTATCATCTTTCAGAAGTGTTTCTCCGGTAAACAAAACCTCTTCAACACTCAAGGTGTCAATTTTGTTAGCTGAAAAAGCAATCATCTCTTCATCTGTAAGACCACTTTCCTTATAGTTCACAGTAATTACCGATCTACGGATATTAGGGAAGACATCTTTCTCAAGTTGAGAATAAGATTTTCCAAGACGAACCATTTCTGCTTCTCTTTTTTCTGGATCATTTTCCATTTCAAGTACACGGATAAAAAGATTTTTTTCTGCTTCAGCAATAGACTCAGTAGCCGCCAATTGCTTTTTAAATTCTTCAAAGTCTTCACCAAGACCTTTTTGGTCATATGATGACGCATCGGAATAAGCATCAAGTTTTGCTTTTGACATTAACCTAGAGAATGCTTTTGAAGCGCTCTCAACACGCTCTGTTGATAGGTCACCATTCTTTGCAAATTCACCGTCTGGTGATGCGTATCCGCGAATTGTAATCGACTCTATGGCTATTTTTTCATTAGTTTGAGCTGCTGCTATCCATGAAACCAAGTTAGCAATATCATCATCCTTAAGTTCTTTTGATTTTACTAAAGATTGGCCTTTGTTATAGTTTATGACAGCACTCGTGCTTTTGTCTAAAACACGAACAAGCGCATCACTTTGAGTGCACATCGTGCATGTCATTCTTGCTAATAATGGCGTGATTATAGTTGCATCTGCAATTTTGGTTGCAGGAAGTTCCCCTTTTTCTTTAGATTTTGCTCCTTTAAAGATCTTACCAGTTAACAATAAATCTGCAGCTTCTAACGACGCATCATAAGCGATAGAGGATTCAAATGTCGCTGATCCACCAGGCTTAAATTCGATAGTTTTACCATTTCCTTGAATCTTGGAGCCTTGTATGGTCCAAACACCTAAAGCTTTGTCACCTAATTTAGGCGTGATTTCAGCTTTAACACTCTTTTTAATTCCTTTTTCAGGAACATTAACTACGACAGTAAATTTAATGCTGTCACCATGCATTTCCAACGGACTTGGGTTAACAGTGTAGTCAAGATCCTTTAGTAGGGTGCAACTTGATAAAATTAAAAATGAGATAAAAAACCCCATAAATACTTTGAAAGACTTCCTTTTCATAATAGTTTAAATTGTAAAATATTGTGCAAAGTTAATAAGATTAACTGAAGGCGCAATTTCTGTAGGTGATTCTTTAAACGATTCTTCCTTTTAATTTAGTTATTTGTAATAAACCCTGGTCTAGGGTCCTTAGTTTCGCCAAGCTCTTTGAGAGGCAAAAGAACAAAATTTCTTTCGTGGTATCTCGGATGGGGTATCTTTAATACCGGTTCATTACAAATTAATTTTCCGTAGAATATAATATCGATATCGATAACACGATCTTCGTATGAAGACTTTGTTTTGAGACGTCCCATTTTTTCTTCTATAGCTTGAATACGAACAAGAACCTCCTTGGGCCTAAGTTTTGTTGAGACTTTAATACAGGAGTTAATAAATTCATTTTTTGATTCAAACCCTTGAGGGTCATTCGCATGAAAGGAGGATTTTTTCTCTATCGTTCCTATTTCTTCTGAAATATAGTTGTAAGCTGTCTGAATGTAATGGATTCTATCTCCCAGATTAGAGCCTAATGATAGCACCATCTTCACTATTTTGACCTCCATGAAAAGGAATTCATCATTACATCTAAATCCTCCTTGATATAGACTAAGACATTTCTGAGGGAATCATAATTAGGAATACAATTTAAAATAACCTCTCCTCTTACAAAGTGCTTTGACGAGTCCGTAAGATAAAATTGGTAATTCGTTGCGACATCACCTTTGAGTTCGAATAAGGTTCCAAAAACACTATTTTCTTTGTCAATAATTTGGTCGAAGTCAATTTGATCAGCCTTAATCTTATGGAAATCAACTTCTTTGTTGGAAAAGTTTATGAGGGCTGGTAAAGAGTCTTGGTGCGCTATTCGTTTGTAAAATAAATTAATGGAGCCATTAAGTGCTCTGCCCATATCAATTTCTTGTTCGCAATAATTACTGTCACATTTCACTGTGTTTTTTAAAGTGAAATGATCCGAAACTTCACATGAAAAAGGCGCAGGGAAGATTTCTTTATGGTAACTGTGTTCTGGAAGATTTGCCTTAAGATAGGTCGGAGGTTTCGGTGTTAGATGATGATCTTCACATGCGCTGAGTATAATAACCAAACATAAAAAAGAAAAAAGAAAAAAGTTAGGCCTCATTATTGGTAATTACTTTAATGGTTTTGATACGTCTTTTATCTGAACTTTCGACAATGATTTTACAATTGTCAATTTCAATGAATTCATTGTTTTTTAAGATCCTACCAGCTTGTTCAATAACAAAACCACCTATAGTTTCAGCTTCTCCTTTTATTTTTTCAAATAATTCTGGTTCCAATTTGGATGCTTTGTAAAAGTCCATAAGTGATGTTCGGCCTTCAAAAATGTAGACACCTTCATCAATTCTCGAGTAAACAATGTCTTCTTCATCAAATTCATCAGTTATTTCACCAACGATTTCTTCTAGGATATCCTCTAATGAAACAATACCAGAGGCTCCACCATATTCGTCAACGATTATAGATAGATGCATTTTCTTTGTTTTGAACTCTTGGAGTAAATCGTTTATTTTTTTGTTTTCAGGGATAAAAAAAGGTTTACGAATCGTGCTCAGCCAATTAAATTGGTCGTCCTGATTTAAAAATGGCAATAAGTCTTTAATATATAAAATACCAATTACTTTATCTGCAGTTTCTTTGTATACAGGTATTCTCGAAAAGCCACATTCAAGAATAAAACTTTTAATCTCACTGAATTTCATATCCGCGTCTACGGCTGAAACTTCAATTCTTGGTTTCATGATTTGTGAAGCCTCAGTCTTTCCAAATTTTACAATGCCTTCTAAAATATTGTGTTCCTCTTCAGAAGACTTTTCCTTCGTAATGGCAACAGCTTGTTCGAGATCCAAGGAAGATAGGTTTATCTTTCCTTTTTTACTTTTATCAAATAACTTTGAACTTTGAACTAAAGCACGCACCAATAGGGAGAAGGGAGGTGTTTTTTTTATGACCATGATCGGTGTGCTCATTAATTTGGCTACAAGGGGTGCATTCTTAACAGAAAAAATTTTCGGGATAACCTCACCCCAAATTAAAATGATTAGCGTAATACCTATTACTTCTAAAGTAAAGCGCAAGTAATTTTCAGCTAAAGGAAAGGAGTAATTAATCAAATAGCTGGATAAAATTACGATTCCCACATTGACAAAGTTATTGGCTATAAGTAATGTAGCTAATAGTTCTTTAGGGCTTTTTAAGAGTATGAAAGTTTTATTTTCTTTTTCTGCTGTGGATTGCTCTAAAGTTTCATTATCCTTTGGGGTTAGAGAGAAAAAGGCAGTTTCTGCCCCTGAAAATAAGGCGGATAGTATAAGTAATATAGATATAACAACGCTTAGAACGATGATTGTTGAATCAAGTTCAAAAATTAAAGGCAATATGGGAGGAGGTTCTAGGTTCATTATTTAGAAAGGGAGTTCATCGTCATTTTGAGCTTCAATTCCTTCAATTTGGGAAGTGATTTTTGCTTCGTTATCTGAAGCATAAGAGTGCTTTGTTTGCGGTTTTGTCTCATTCTTTGAAAGAATCGTTAATTTATCTGCTACTATATCGACGTTGTATCTTTGGTTGCCTTCTTTATCTGTCCATGAACTTTTTTTTAATCTTCCTTCGACGTACACTTTCATTCCTTTTTTAAGATACTTTTCTGTAGTTTCCGCTAAGTTTCTCCAAACAACAACATCATGCCAGTCTGTCGACTCAATTTTCTTTCCTGATGTTTTGTCTGTGTAGTACTCGGAGGTCGCCATTGAGAATCGAGCCATTAAAGCGCCGGACTCGAGCTTTCTTATTTCAGGATTTTTTCCGAGATTCCCAACAAGTATGACTTTATTAACACTACCGTTCATTGTCTAAAGATAGAAAAAACGAGAACAGCCTATTTATTTCTTGGTTGTTTTTCTCTTTCCACGCGTCTTTTTAGGCTGATTTTCAATGATTTCAAGGCAATCTTTTAGCTCGAGGTCCTCAGCTACAGTTCCTTTAGGAATTTTATAGTTTGACTTCCCTTTTTTGATGTAAGGACCATATTTTCCATTAAGGACAAAAAGATCTGGTTCCTCTTCAAAGGATTTTATTTTATTCGCTTCGCTCTGTTTTACTTTTTCTAAATAAAGCTCCAGCGCTTTTTCAAAATCTATCTCCATTGGGTCAATTTCCTTCGGTATGGAGGCAAAAGTTCTTTCGATTTGAACATATGGTCCATACCTACCGATATTAACTTTTACATCCTTTCCGTCATGGGTCCCTAAGACTCTAGGTAATTTAAAAAGTTCTAAAGCCTCCTCAAGTGTTATAGAAGCTATGGATTGTGAGCTCAATAATGAAGCAAATTCTGCTTTTTCACCATCCTCTTTCTCATCTCCAATTTGAACCATCGGTCCAAACTTTCCAATTCGCGTAATGATTCTCCTTCCACTTTCTGGATGGTCACCTAAAAAGCGTTCTCCTGTAGCGCGCTCTGAATTTTCAATCGTATTTTCAACCCCAGAGTGAAATGGATTGTAAAAAGAGTCGAGCATTTTTTTCCATTCAAGGTCTCCATTAGCGATTTCGTCAAATTGATTTTCTATAATGGCTGTAAATTGATAATCCATTATATCTTCGAAGTTTTCCTGAAGAAATTCGGTAACAACTACACCAATGTCCGTAGGAGAAAGCTTGTTTTTTTCACGGCCCGTTATCTCACTTTTCTCTTCAGTTACAATTTCATCTGATGTTAAGGACATTGAGATATATTTTCTTTCTTTACCATCCTTTATTTTTTTCTCAACATATCCTCGTTTCTGAATCGTCGAAATGGTTGGTGCATAGGTAGAGGGTCTCCCAATACCCAATTCTTCTAATTTTTTAACCAAAGAGGCTTCGACAAACCTTGCAGGGGGACGACTAAATCTTTCATTTGAATTTATTTCTAGCCGTTCAGCCGATTCTCCAGCTTCCACTTTTGGTAATAAACCTTGTGTGTCATCCTCATCGTTTTCAGAAATTTTACTTTCAATGTATACAGATAAAAAACCATCAAAAACGATAACTTCACCTTTACACAAGAAGGATTTTTCAATAGTATCTGCACCGATTTTTACGGTTGTTCTTTCAAGTTTGGCATCGCTCATCTGACTTGAGATGGCACGTTTCCAGATTAAATCATAGAGTTTGTTCTCATCACTTTCCATATGAACCTCACTGGTGCTAAAATCCGACGGTCTTATGGCTTCGTGAGCTTCTTGTGCTCCACTAGATTTTGTTCTGTATTGCTGTTCATTAGAATAGTTTGACCCGTACCTTTTGGTAATGGCCTCCTTTGCACTATTTCTTGCAGTTTCTGAAAGGTTTACCGAATCTGTTCTCATGTATGTTATGTGACCTGATTCGTACAAGCGTTGCGCCACTGACATCGTTCGAGAAACTGAAAACCCTAGTTTTAAACTTGCTTCTTGTTGCAGAGTGGAAGTTGTAAAGGGTGCTGTAGGTTTTTTAGTTGCAGGTTTCTTTTGGACATCCTGAACTTTAAAGTCGGCATTAATGCACGAATTAAGAAAGACTTCAGTTTCTTCTTTGCTCTCCAAAGAACCACTAATATCACCTTTTATTTTTCCGTTCTTCACTTTGAAAACACCTGATGTTTTAAAAAAAGAAGATGACTCGTGGGCAAGAATTTCTTTTTCTCTTTCAACGATTAGCTTTACTGCAACCGATTGTACGCGTCCTGCTGATAGACTAGGCCGAACCTTTCTCCACAAAACAGGAGATAACTCAAATCCTACAATTCTATCTAAAATTCTTCGTGCTTGTTGCGCATCAACTAATTTCTGATTGACGCTTCTGTAATTCGTAATTGCTTTGAGAATTGCTTTTTTCGTAATCTCGTTAAAAGTAATTCGTCTTGTTTCCTTATCCTCAAGTTTGAGCGTTTCTTTTAAGTGCCAAGAAATAGCCTCTCCTTCGCGATCCTCATCCGTCGCAAGCCATACAATCTCTGCCGCTTTCGCTAATTTCTTAAGCTCAGCAACAATTTGTTTTTTATCTGGCGATACTTCGTAGTTTGGTTCAAAACCATTTTCAATGTCGATAGCATTCTTTTTAGAAAGATCTCTAACATGTCCAAAACTGGAGCGTACAACATAATCCTTACCTAAATAACCTTCGATTGTTTTGGCTTTTGCCGGGGACTCAACAATGACTAAATTTTTTGACATAACTTAAATGAATTGGGTGCAAATGTAACTTATCTAAACGTTAACTATCAAAACTTTGTTCCGAAAATATGTTACTTTCCTTATTTAACTAGTGTTCGTGAAACAATAAATAAGCTAAAAACTTACGCTGACATTTTGTCAGCCATTCTGTTTTATCTAAATTTGTATTTCAAAAAAAATAGTAAAGTGGAGGAGAAAGAAATTCTTGAAGGTCGTCAAGGTGAAGTATTAGAACGCAGTCAAAATGAAGTTGTAAATGCTTCCAAAAAACTATACATAGAAAGTTATGGTTGTCAAATGAATTTTTCTGACAGTGAGGTTGTTGCATCAATTATGAATAAAAATGGATTCGCGACAACGAGAAATGTTGATGAGGCTGATGTGGTATTAATAAACACATGTTCTATCCGTGATAATGCTGAAAAACGAGTTCGAAACAGACTGACTGAGTTTAAGAAGAAAAAAGAGGATAATCCTGAAATGGTTGTAGGAATCCTTGGCTGTATGGCCGAACGCTTGAAAAAGTCATTATTGGAGCAGGAAAAACTTGTAGATCTTGTCGCTGGTCCCGATGCATATAGAGATTTGCCGAATCTAATTGAAGAGGTTGGTACAGGTCAGAGGGCTGTCAACGTATTATTATCCCGTGATGAAACATATGCTGATATTTCACCTGTTCGATTAGATAAAGGAGGTATTTCTGCTTTCGTTACAATCATGCGTGGATGCGATAACATGTGTTCTTTCTGTGTTGTACCTTTTACAAGAGGTCGTGAGCGTTCGCGAGATCCTGAGACAATAGTTAGAGAATGTCATGATTTATTCAATAAAGGCTATCGAGAGGTTACTTTATTGGGTCAAAATGTAGATTCTTACCGTTGGAATATCACGAATAAAGGGGCTATTAAAAATGAGACACTTCCTACTGTGAATTTTGCGGAGTTATTAGAAATGGTTGCTAAAGTATCGTCTGACCTTAGAGTGAGATTTTCCACTTCTCATCCTAAAGATATGACAGATGATGTACTTCACGCCATGGCAACTCATGAAAACATATGCAATTACATTCATTTGCCTGTTCAGTCAGGTCATACGGATGTTTTGAAAAGAATGAATCGAGGTTACACAAGAGAATGGTACCTTGAACGTATTCAAGCGATCCATAGAATCATACCAGATTGTGCAGTTTCAACAGATATTATTTCAGGATTTTGTGGAGAAAGCGAAGGAGAACATAAGGATACATTATCTCTGATGGATAGCGTTGCTTTTGATTTCGCTTATATGTTTAAATATTCTGAACGACCAAAAACTCTAGCCGAAAGAAAATTTGAAGATGACGTCCCTGAAGATGTTAAATCCAAAAGATTGACTGAGATAATTGAAAAACAGTTAACTTTTTCTCTTGCTTCGAATAAAAAACGTGTTGGTAAAATTGAACGTGTCTTGATTGAAGGTGCGTCTAAAAGATCAGATGAGCACATGTCGGGAAGAACAGGGCGCAACTCTATGGTGGTGTTCCCTAAAGGAGATTTTTCAAAGGGTGATTATATTAATGTTGAAATTCAGGACTGCACTTCAGCAACTTTGTTAGGCGTTGCTGTTGAAAATGATTCAAATTCATGAACGTACAACAAATAAAACAACGTTTCGGTATAATAGGTAATGCACCTCTTTTAAATCGTGCGCTCGAGGTTTCAGCTCAGGTTGCCCCAACAGATATTTCTGTTCTTGTGACAGGGGAGAGCGGCACAGGTAAGGAAATTATACCGCAAGTTATTCATCAATTAAGTTCACGAAAGCATGGGGAGTATATTGCAGTGAACTGCGGGGCCATTCCAGAAGGAACAATTGATTCAGAGTTGTTTGGTCACGAAAAGGGATCCTTTACAGGTGCTTCCGGAAGTCGTCTTGGTTATTTTGAAGTAGCGAATGGAGGAACCATATTTTTAGATGAAGTAGCGGAGTTACCAATGCAAACACAAGTTCGTTTGTTACGCGTTTTAGAAACAGGAGAATTCATGCGTGTAGGTGCATCAAAGGTAATAAAGACAAATGTAAGGGTTGTTGCGGCGACGAATGAGAATATGATGGATGCCATTGCATCAGGAAAGTTCAGGGAAGATTTATATTATCGATTAAGTACTGTTCCGATTCAACTGCCTGCTCTGCGTGATAGAAAGGAGGATATTCATCTTTTATTTCGAAAGTTTGCGCATGATTTTGCCGAAAAATATCGAATGCCAGCTATAAAGTTGATTGAGGAAAGTGTGGCTTTACTCGTTTCCAATTCTTGGCCTGGGAATATCCGTCAACTTAAAAATCTCGTTGAACAATTATCGGTAATTGAGACAACAAGAGAAATTAATGCCCTTACGCTTGGAAACTACTTAATTGAGAAGAAACAAAGCACGGGTTTAGTACTTCAAAAAGATGCCCAAAAGAATGAGTTTTCTGAAAGAGAACTCATGTATAAGTTTCTTTTTGATATGAAAAAAGATTTGACAGAACTTAAGAAGCTTGTAGTCGATATTGTTGGTAAAGATGGTAAAGTTTCGCTTTCTGACCATCAGACAAATTATGTAAATCAAATTTACAGTGAGGTTCAAAATGAAATTGTCCCGCCTAATCGGTCTTTACCAGAGGCTAGTCATACACTAGAGGTAAGTCGTCCTGATTTTCAAGAGCATCAGGAGTTTGAGGAGTCACTTTCTTTAGAAGATCGTGAAAAGGAACTAATTAAAAAAGCGCTTGAAAAACATAGAGGTAAAAGAAAATATGCCGCTCAAGAACTTGGCATTTCTGAGAGAACCTTGTATAGAAAAATCAAAGAATACAATCTTGTAAACAAATGAGAGCCTTTTTCATTTTCTTAGTTTTATTTAGTTTCTATGGTTGCTGGCCTTCCAGTGTGAGTTTTAAAGATGCTGGGTCTATGCCAGAAGAATGGCAGTCATTTTCTGTCGAAATGATTGAAAATAATGCGGCCAATTGTCCATTGAGCTATGGTCCTCAGCTTACAGAAAGAATTAAGGATGCAGTTCAAAACAATACAAGACTTGTATTGAATACAGATAATGGAGGTGAAATAGAAATATCAGGTAAGATATCACGCTATAGTGTGGCTCCTATCGCAATTCAACAAGATGACAATGCCTCTCAAAACAGACTGACAATTGGCGTAAGTTTTTCTATAAAAATCAATGCCCCTGAAAGTGACAATATGCCTTTATCTGTTTCAAGATTTGCTGATTTTGAATCTAATGTTAACTTAGCATCGGTCGAGGCACAGTTAATAGAAGAAATTAACGAGCAAATAGCCCAAGATATTATAAATAAATTGTTATCCAATTGGTAGAGCTTGATAAAGCAAATATTGAACGAAAGTTACTTTCCTCGGCACTGTCCTTTGATGATTCAAAGATGTTTAAAGAGTTGATGAATCTCTATCCTTGGTGTTCTAGTTTCACTGTTGCCTACCTGAAGGCCTTGAAAACTAAAAATGATTTAAGATTTTCTTCTGAATTAGAAAAACATGCCATTGAACTCAATTCTCGTTCAGTAATATATGATTTAACTCAGGCTATGAATCACGAAAAAATCGAGGCGGGTACAAACGCGGTCCTAATTCAAGAATCAGAAGGTTCACAGGAGATATTTGAGTCGGAAAAAGAAGCGTCAGAAGAAAACCCACTTGATAAACTTATAGAATCAGAGGCATTAGCGGCAAAAGTACTTAAGGAGCTCAAAGAAGATGTGACTGAACAAGAAAATAAAATGGCTATTGTCCCAGATACTTCAGCTGAGCCGTTAGTAACTAACAAAAAAAATATTGATGTAGAAGCTCCGCGGAGTTTTAACGATTGGCTCAATGCAGGCTCTGACAGCAATAATATCGGTAATAAGAAAGAATATTTGACTTTTGAAAAGCCCAAAGTACCATTCTTCTCTCCTGTTAAAAAAGCAAAAGAAAGTTTGGGTATTGAAAACCTACCGGTAAGTGAGACTTTAGCTAAAGTATTTGAGAGCCAAGGCAATTATACGATGGCTAAAACAACTTATGAGCAATTAATTTTGATTTTTCCCGAAAAAAAGAGTTTCTTTGCAGACCAAATTCAGAAACTAAATAATAAATTAATCTAATGGACTTTATTTTATCATCCATCGTTCTTTTGTCAAGTGTTCTTCTAATACTTGTGGTATATGTTCAAAACCCTAAAGGAGGCGGCTTGAGTTCTGATTTCGGTTCACCAGGTCAACTGGGTGGTGTGAAAAAGACAAATGAGTTCATTGACCGACTTACCTGGTCGCTTGCAGGTATTATTGTTTTAGTTAGTATCGTTATTACGATTCGTCAACCAAAGCCTAAGGCACCTGAAGCAGATAAGCAAAATACTGAGCAGCCGGCATCAGATCCAGTTTCGTAGGCTTAATCTTTTTTATTTATTGTGTCAGGATGTCACCTTCTATGACATCTTTTTCCGTTATTCATTAGAAAAGACGAAATTTTGTCTTGAAATAGTATTTGGCATAAAATTCGCCTTAGTGTATTAAATTAAATAAATACAAATGGCACTAAAATTTAAACCTTTAGCGGATCGCGTTCTTGTTGAACCAGCGCCTGCAGAGCAGAAAACTACAAGCGGAATCATAATTCCAGATACAGCAAAAGAAAAACCCCTAAAAGGCACTGTCGTAGCTGTTGGTCCTGGGAAAAGTGATGAGTCAATGACAGTGAAAGTTGGTGATTCAGTTTTGTATGGTCAGTATTCAGGAACAGAAATAAAAATAGAAAATGGAGATTACCTGATTATGAAAGAATCAGATATTTACGGTATATATTAAAAAAGAGAAAAGAAAATGGCAAAAGATATATTTTTTGACGTCGAAGCGAGAGAAAAGCTGAAAAAAGGTGTCGATGCATTAGCAAATGCAGTTAAAGTAACCCTTGGACCTAAGGGTAGAAATGTAGTTATCGGTAAAAAGTTTGGTGCACCACATATAACAAAAGATGGTGTAACCGTAGCGAAAGAAATCGAGCTAGAAGATGAGGTTGAAAATATGGGCGCTCAGATGGTAAAAGAGGTTGCTTCGAAAACAGCCGACATTGCTGGTGATGGAACGACAACAGCAACGGTTTTAGCCCAAGCTATTATTAATGCAGGATTGAAAAATGTCGCAGCAGGCGCTAACCCTATGGACCTCAAAAGAGGAATTGATAAAGCAGTTGCTGACGTTGTAAAGAATTTACGGAAGCTTTCAAAAGAAATCGGTAACGACAATAGTAAAATTGAACAAATTGCCACTATTTCCGCAAACAACGATGAGGCGATTGGGGCACTGATTGCTAAAGCTATGCAAGATGTAGGTAAAGACGGTGTAATTACAGTTGAAGAGGCGAAAGGTATTGAAACCGAAGTTGTGACTGTAGAAGGTATGCAGTTCGACCGAGGTTATTTATCGCCTTATTTTGTTACGAATACAGAGAAGATGATTACAGAGATGGAAAATCCTATGATTTTGATCTGCGAAAAGAAAATTTCCTCGATGAAGGAGTTACTTCCTATTTTAGAGCCAGTTGCGCAATCTAGTAAAGGCTTGATTATTATAGCTGAAGATGTCGATGGAGAAGCTCTAGGAACATTGGTTGTGAACAGGATTCGAGGGTCTTTGAAAGTAGCGGCTGTTAAGGCTCCAGGGTTCGGTGATAGAAGAAAGGCAATGCTTGAAGATATTGCTATCCTTACGGGAGGCCAGGTGATATCCGAGGAAAGAGGAATGACTCTTGAAAATACGACGATCGATATGCTAGGAACTGCTGAGAAGGTCGAAATAGATAAGGACAATACAACTATCGTAAACGGTAAGGGTAAAAAGTCTGATATTTCTGCTCGAGTGGGACAAATTAAAGCTCAAATCGAGTCTACAACATCAGATTATGATAAAGAAAAGCTCCAAGAACGACTTGCCAAATTATCTGGTGGTGTCGCTGTGCTTTATGTAGGAGCGCCAACTGAGGTTGAGATGAAGGAGAAAAAAGATAGAGTGGATGACGCTTTGGCAGCGACTAGAGCTGCGGTTGAAGAAGGAGTTGTTGCTGGAGGTGGAGTTGCTTTGTTAAGAGCTATTGAGGGAATTGATAAAATTAAAACGCTTAATGAAGACGAGGCTACCGGTGTTGCTATTGTAAAGAGAGCTGCCGAAGAGCCATTAAGACAAATTATAGCTAATTCTGGTCAGGAAGGTGCTGTAATTGTTCAAGAAGTGAAAGCTGGAAAGAATGACTTTGGTTATAACGCGCGAACTGAAAAATTCGAGAACCTTGTGAAGGCAGGTGTTGTTGATCCTACGAAAGTAACACGAATTGCTGTTGAGAATGCGGCATCTATTGCAGCAATGCTGTTAACAACAGAATGTGTTATTGCGGACCAACCTGAGGATGCTTCAGGCGCGCCAGCAATGCCGCCAATGGGTGGCGGAATGCCAGGGATGATGTAAGTCTTCCCCTATTTTCTGTGATCTAGAAAAGGATATAAGTTAATAATTTAAAGCCATCTTAGGATGGCTTTTTATTTTTGATTAGTTTGGTCTAAAATTTGGTTTCTTCTTGATATGAGACTTCCATTCTTATGCTTTCTTTTATTACTTTCTTTAAACTCTTGTATCGAGATTTTAGATGATATTTCTTTCAATGCAGATGGAAGCGGAAAGTTGAATTATACCATTAATTTGAGTTCAAGTAAGTTGAAAATCAATTCGATTCTAGCCTTGGATAGTTTAGATGGTCAAAAGGTACCGGACAAAGAAGACATTAAAGATAAAATTGCTGCAGTTATAACAACCCTTATGAATCAAGATGGTATAAGCGCTGTAGCCCTGACAGAGGATTATGAGAATTATGTATTCAAACTTTCACTGAGTTTTCGCGATATAAATGCGCTAATGTCTGGAGTTGAAGTGGCCCTGAATTCTTCAAATATTACCAGCGAGGAAAGTGCCATAGACTCCACTTGGATATCATGGGATGGAGCGTCCTTAAATAGAAGAATACCAGACCTAAACTCTTTCAAATTCGGAAAGGTAAAAGAGGAAGATGAGGCACTTGTTAAATCGGGTAAATATACTTCTATTAGTCGTTTTGAATACCCAGTGGATTCTATTGAAAACCCTTTCGCTGTTTTATCAAAGAATAACAAAGCCGTAATGCTTCGAGGTTCTTTGTTTGATGTCTTGCAAGACCCTTCCATTATGGGAAATAGAATATCTGTTAAGCCTCCTGATTACTAGAGATTTATTCGTAATTTCGATACTATAAAACAGTATATGATTATTTTTAAAAAAGGGATTCTTCCTTTATTTTTACTCGTGTTCTCTGCAAGCTATTCTCAGGAGAGCGAAAATCTAATACCAACAGGTGCTTCAACAGTATTTAGCATCAATAATATTAATTTGTTACACAAGATTTCTATAGATGACCTTGTTGCATATGATTTCATGGACGAGTTGCATCAAGAACTATTTGATGGTTCAACTGCAGGTAAAACTATGAAAGATGCAGGTATAGATTTCGACCAACGACTCAATATATTTTATGGAAAAGATCGTATATACGAAGTGACAGGTTTCTCTTTTGGAGTTAGCGATAAAGTAGCATTATTTGAGGTGTTTGATGACTTTGAGTTTTCTGAGCACCTTTCCAATGGTTCAGAAAGATATAATTCTTTATTCAACACTTTGATTTTAAAGGGCACTTCAGCTGTTTTGTTGCGTTTACAACCGACAGATGAGTACTTGGTTCAAATGACTGATTCCTTGAATTATTATGAATGGGATACAGAGAACCTAGATGGCTTTAACGAATATCTAGATAGCCAAGACGAAGTTTTTGAGGAGGCTGTATTTGAAGAGGTTTATATTATGTCCCCTAGCGATAGTATAGCGCTTTTGTATGATGCGACGGAACGGGAAGAGTTGATACACTCTGATAAAAAATCTTATTGGGAAATACGAGACAGTATTGCATACGTGCTGCAATTTGAAGGAATGAATGCATTAATTGAAGATTTAATTATTTCTGAAAATAGTCTAGCAACAATTGATGAAAGATTTAGAGTGCAATTGGATAAAGATTCAGAAGGTATCTTTTTTATTGACAATTCTAGAAACTTTTCAAATCAAGGTGGGTTATGGTATTTTCAAACTATGTACCCTATAATGAACGACGATTTAAAGGAGTTGTATGCGGAAAATCACATGACAGGCTCGCTTCATTTAGATTCTAATGAGGTCTATTTTGATTTGACAGCCAACTACGGAGACCAGCTTGGCGCAATTTATACTGAGATGAATAACAATCCCTTAAATAAGGATTTTATCAAATACATTCCTGATGATGCCCCTGCCTACTTTGTTTACAATGTCGACTTGAGAAAGGCATATGACAAGGCATACGATATTTTATTGCCTATGCTCAAGGACAATAAGGACAATAAAATGGTGATGAACCTTTTAGCAATTCAGTTATTAGATAAATTAGTGGACAAAAAAGCGCTCTTTGGTGCATATCAAGGCGGTATTTTCGGGACTTTTAATGGTGTGCAGAAAGTCATGACAAAGCAGATTGAATATCAATATGACGAAGATAATTTTGATTATTCAGAAATCGAAACAGAGACAGAGGAAGACATCCCTGTTTTCACTTTAGGCTTTGCCTCAGAGCGTACAGATCTTTGTGAAATGGTATTGCAGGACCTTTCTAGATTAACTTCGAGAATTGAGAAGAAGGAAGGTTACTGGCTGGTTAAAGATGCCATATTAGAATCCGCTCCGCTATATATTGTTTGCAATCCAAAAGTGTTACTGATATCAAATGATGAACAATTCATTACATCTCACCTTACCGGTTATGGTAAATTTAAATTGTCTAAGAAGAAAATAAAAAAGATCAAAAAAGCTGGTGTGCTTTATGCTAAAATGGATCTTGGGGAGTCACTAAATCAGTTTCCTCAAGCTTTTTTAGATAGCAAACAAAAGAAGGTTTTAAATAATTTAAAAAACAACTCGGGTAGTATTGAATTAAGTTCTAAAGACTCTGAGCTTTCGCATACACTATATGGACTGCGGTACAGCTTTGAAAGTACCTCCTCCAAAGCCAATCAGTTTTTAGATATGATCAATACACTTTACATCCTATCCAAATAAATAGTTGTGTATAAAAAATTAGGTTTTATTTTGTTTTTAGCCTTTTTACTCGGGCTTTTACTTTATTTAAAACCCTTTAATGATGAGGTTCGAAAGGTATCTAAAATCGAAAATATACTGCCGAATGCGGATATTGTTGGCCGTGTTTATTTGCTTGACTTCTTAACTGAATCCACAGATTTAATGCTTTTTAATGAAATTGCTCAGAGACAATTTTTAACTTCTGAGTTTGTCTTATCTATGGCTAAACAGTATGGATTAGATGTTCAAAGTCCTGTTTATATATTTGCGAATGAACGAGGTGACTTCGGAGGTGTTGTCCCATTGTTTACCGCTCAAAAATTGAAGAGTGCTTTAGATCGTATTTCATTAGATAATAATGTGAAGGATACCATTATCGGAAAAGATAAGATTTACCAAATCGAAAAATACAAGCTCAATATTTTTCATAGAGATCATTTTTTATTCATTTATCTAGGTGACCATTTTGAGGCTGTTTATCATAAATATATTGCAAAGGAGAGAAAGGTTGTTGCCAAGAATTGGAAAGACTTATTAGCGAATCCAATATTTCCAAATGAGAACTTGGTACTATACAGTCAGAATCAAAATTTAAAACAATTTGGTATTGAACATGCTTATCTCGCGCATGATAGCGACTCATCGGGTTTTCATTTAAAAACATGTTTAACCTTAAATGATTCCATCCCTTTTTTTATAAATGACTCAGGGTTAGCTATAGAATTTTCTCAAAGTTCAAAAAGAATAATTAATCTTCATGCGAATACAAAAGTTTTGTCAGAAAAAAGTAGGGCATTAGTCATTGAAAAGCTGGCAGATTTAACAGGTAAAATAAGTTTTCCAATTGAGGAATTTATGGATGTTTGGGCTGGTGATTTTTGTTTTGAAGAGGGCGGTTACTATTTAGTGTCCGAAAAGTATATCGAGACTGAGCTCGATGAAAACTTTGAGACGACTCAAGTTGAAAAAGTTAAATATAAGAATGTCCCGCGTTATTCTTTAATGTTCACAACTGATGATGACGCCGATTTTTTTTTAGAAATGCTACTTAAAAAAGGTATTTTGACAAAAGAAGGAGATTTGTACAGGTTTTTATTTTCACCCCAGTTGAAGTTGCGTATCAAAGGGAATCAAGTTGTGTTTTATTCTACGAAATACCCCCCTAATATCATACCGTCAAAGAGAAATGAAATAAAATGGTCATTCAAGGATACGCAATTCGAGTTTCAGGTTGATAGCTTGTCAGACAAACGCGTCTTTGGTTCCCTTGATATTCCGATGGAAAAAATATTGAGTACTATAACGTTCCTTTAACGTTCTGTTCTTGTAATCTCTTAATTGTTTTATGAATGTGGGATACGCTACAATTAAACATGTCTGCTAACTGTTTCAGGCTGTTGTCTTTACGCAAAGACAAAATTTTAATTTTTTGATCTAAATTAAGGGGGTCAGGTCGGCCTATAGATGAATTCCCACCGTTTGGTCCGTATTTGGATCTTCTTTTATCCCACAAAGAACTATTGTCTCTCTTTCCAGAAGCAAAACCTATTTTAATCGATTCACTAAATGTACACCACTTGAGGTTTGAAATATGATTATTTTCTAGATTATGGTCAAGATGAATAACAACTTTCTTTTTTCTTGGTTTATCATTATTTAGATAAACTGTGGCTACAATTTTGTGAGGATAAACAGTCTTTCGTGCACCTTTGTCATTAATTAGGTCAGTCATCAAAAAGCCATTGCTTGGATGTTTCCTTAATTGTTTGTTTTTTGATTCAAACTTCATTCGACGACCGTTCTTAAAAAGTTTCACACGTTCAATAGAGCGTATGAGACCAAAGTCTGATACTTCATAATCTGAAAATCCCGGAATACTCTTCCAACGCTGCATATTGGAAAAACAAAATAAGCGTTAAATAGTTCAATAAGAATTTGAAAAATTAAAGCAACCTGCTGTATCTCTTAAATTGTGAAGAATATCGTGTAATTCATCCAATTCATTTGAGGTCACAAGTTTCATTTTAGTTTCTTTAAAATTGACAACCCCTCGAAAATAATTTGAATAATGACGTTTCATTTCTGCGATAGCTAACTTTTCTCCTTTCCAATCAATACTTGTATTTAAATGTTCTATCACGGCATCAACTTTTTCAAGGAAATTTGGAGGGGCATGATGGCTTCCAGATTTTATGTAGTGCTTAATCTCTCTAAAGATCCAAGGATTTCCAATACTCGCTCTACCGATCATCACCCCGTCAACACCATATTTGTTTTTGTAGGTCACTGCCTTTTCAGGAGAGTCAATATCTCCATTGCCAAAAACAGGTATGTGCATTCTTGTATTTTCTTTGACCGCGGCAATTAGCGACCAATCAGCTTCTCCCTTATACATTTGTTTTCTAGTCCTTCCATGAATAGAGATAGCCTCAATGCCGACATCTTGAAGTCTTTCCGCGACTTCAACTATGTATTTTGTTGACTCATCCCAGCCTAAACGTGTTTTAACGGTAACAGGAAGCTTTGTTGATTTCACAATCTCGGCCGTCATTTTTACCATTTTTGGTATGTCTTGAAGTATACCTGCACCTGCACCTTTGCAGGCTACTTTTTTTACTGGACAACCATAGTTGATGTCAATAATATCTGGATTTGACTGTGCTGTGATTTCCGTAGCAAGACGCATACTTTCAATATCAGAGCCAAATATTTGAATACCAATAGGCCTCTCTTTTTCGTAGATATCAAGTTTTTGTCTGCTTTTTAAAGCATCACGAATAAGACCTTCAGAAGAAATAAACTCAGTATACATCAAATCTGCGCCATGTTTTTTACATAAGGTTCGAAATGGTGGGTCACTGACATCTTCCATTGGAGCCAAAAGAAGTGGAAAGTCACCGAGTTCTATGTCTCTGATTTTAACCATTTTTCAGCTTTTTATTTTTTATTTCCGATAGGTATTCTTTGAGACGTTGCTCATTTTCTTCTTTTAGAATCATGAGCTTATCCTTGGTATCAATAATAATGAAATCGTTAAGACCATCTATCAAAACTTCTTTTTCTTTTTCTGCAATCACAAAACACGAAGTACTATCAAATAGGTGAATATTGTCGTGATTTAATGAGTTGTCATTTGAATCTTTTTCTGTGAGTGTTTTAACACTTCCCCACGTGCCGAGGTCACTCCATCCAAACTTGGATAAAACTACGATTACTTGTTCCTCTTTTTCCATAATGGCATAATCAATCGAAACGCTATCACAACTCGTAAATGCCCGTTTCATAAATTGTGTCTCATCTGGTTTATTATATGCCGCATCATCTTCAAAGAAGATTTGATATAAGGAAGGTGCGTGCTTTTTAAAACTCTTCTCCACAACCTCACCTTTCCAAATAAACATTCCTGAATTCCAATAAAAATTTCCTTGTTTTAAAAAAGATTCTGCAGTTTTTAGATCCGGCTTCTCTCTAAATTGAAGCACCTTTTGCGTTCTTTCATTCACTTTAGAAGTATTGAATTCAATGTAACCATAACCTGTATCTGGACGATGGGGTTCAATACCAAAAGTTATAAGGCTTGAAGTGTCGACTGCGTATTTTACACCGAGACTAAGATCTTTGTTAAATTGACTTTCATTTGTAATTAGGTGATCAGATGGTGTAACAATCATAACAGCCTCTTGATCTTTTTGTAGAATTTTTGCAGTTGCAAAAGCAATACAAGGGGCAGTGTTTTTCCTTTCGGGTTCACAAATAATTTGCGCCCTAGGTACTCCCAATTGGGCCACTACTTGGGTAACATAGGCTTCGTTGGTTAAAATAAATATATTCTCGACAGGCACAGATTCAACAAACCTGTTGAAGGTCATTTGTAATAAACTCTTTCCTGTTCCAAGAAAATCTTGAAATTGTTTGGGATTAGTTTCGGTCGAAAGTGGCCAAAACCTGCTACCAACTCCTCCGGCCATTATCAAACAATACAAAGATTTATCCTTCATTTTCTATGAGATTTATTTCAGCAAGAGCATGAATTAGAAACATGCGTCCGCTCTGTAATTCATTGCAAAGATACCGGGTTCTTCTTAATTTTCCTTTTTTGAACCTTTTTTTGTTCAATGAAAAGACCGTCCCTTCCGTTATGTTTTCGAGTAAAGTGTGTTTCGAAACGGGATTATATTTTTTCAATGCTCGGCTGAGAGCCATATCTGCGCAGGAGGAGGCTTTTGTTCTAATAATGGTATTCGCAAGGCAATCTTTGAGGTCTTCTGGGATTTCTTTGGATTCAAGCAAGGGTATCAAAAGTTTTTGAAAAGTATATTTCCATTCTTCACCATGGGGCTTAATGCTTCTAGAATAATTCTCATATACCTTAAGGTGTGCGATTTCATGAAGTGTGGTAATGAGAAAAGCGTAGGGATTGAGATCGTTATTAATGGTTATTTGCGGCTGCTTCCGTTTGCCGTATGGTATTCTAAAGTCTCCAAGCTTTGTTTTTCTAGGGGTCACAATTTTGAAATCAACGGAGGTTTGATTAATTAAATCAAAAACATAATCAACAAAAGTTAACGGCAAGAAATTTACGAGAGCTTCCTTTAACGACGTATTTTGATTTATTTTGCGCATTGTTGTAATTTTTCAAAAGTAATATTCTCTTCCATTCGAAATTCCTCAAATCGAAATTATGTTTAATTTAGACTCGTGAAGATGTTGTTTCATGTTGGGAGATATTTTTTAATGCTGCGCAGGCTCTTTGCTGTGCCCTCAAAATGGAACATTCTTTGGAAAAGGATTGTTTCTGAGCTTCATATTATAGGTATTAATTCACTTCCGATAGTTGCGTTGATGTCTTCTTTTATGGGTGGCGTAATAGCACTCCAAACGGCTTCTAATATGACAACCCCTCTGTTACCCGACTATACGGTGGGTTACATCACGCAATCGAGTACGATTTTAGAATTTTCACCAACGATTATATCTCTGATTCTTGCAGGTAAGGTTGGTTCCAACATTGCATCGGAAATAGGCACAATGCGCGTTACCGAGCAAATTGATGCTCTTGAGATCATGGGGGTGAATTCCTTAAATTTCTTAGTGTTGCCGAAAATTATAGGTGCGGTTTTGTTTTTTCCGATACTCGTTATTTTTTCAATGGCTTTATCACTTATAGGTGGTTGGTTGGCACTAATATTTTCTGACCTTTCTACCACTGAAACCTATGTGTTGGGTATAAGATCTTTTTTTAATCCGTTCCACATAACCTATGCGCTGATTAAGACGATCTTTTTTGGATTCTTAATTGTTTCGATATCTTCTTACTACGGATATTATGTAAAAGGTGGTTCTCTTGACGTGGGTAAGGCCTCAACACAAGCTGTAGTGAGTAGTACAGTAGCGATTCTCATCATGAACTTCTTGCTCACCTATTTACTCCTTCTATAATGATTGAAATAAAAGGAGTGAACAAATCTTTCGGTGAAGACCAAATTTTATTTGATATAAACACGGTTTTTGAGAAAGGAAAGGTGAATTTAATTATTGGTCAGTCTGGCCAGGGTAAATCCGTTCTTGCAAAATGTATGGTTGGTCTTCATGAGGTTGACTCAGGAGAAATCTTGTATGAGGATTCTGATTTTACAAAAATGCGCAGTACCGAAAAAAGTAAGCTCAGGCAAGAAATTGGAATGCTTTTTCAAGGTTCTGCATTATTTGATTCAATGAATGTTGAGGAAAATATCGGTTTCCCTTTAACGATGTTTACCAAAATGTCAAAAAAAGAAATACAAAGTCGTGTTGATTTTTGTTTAGAACGGGTGAACCTGGTTGGTAAAAATAGATTACTGCCCTCAGAGTGTAGTGGGGGTATGCAAAAAAGAATTGGTATTGCTCGTGCAATTTCAATGAATCCTAAGTATTTATTTTGTGATGAGCCAAATTCAGGTTTAGATCCAAAAACCGCAATAGTTATTGATGGTCTAATTCAAGATATTACAAGAGAGTACAACATGACAACTGTAGTGATTACTCATGATATGAACTCTGTTATTGAGATAGGCGAGAATGTCCTTTTCATATATCAAGGTAAACGATGGTGGCAAGGAGATAAAAAGTCAATTATAACTGCGGATAATCCAGAAATCACCAATTTTGTTTACGCGTCTGAGTTTATGAAGGAAATTAGAGCAAACATTCAAAATTCAAGAAACTAATTTTTCATATTTATTAAAAAAAATTATCTTTGCAAACCGTTTCGAAAAAGTTTGAAGCGTAGCAAGGTTTTTCCGAGCTAAATGAGTTATGCGGATGTGGTGAAATTGGTAGACACGCTAGACTTAGGATCTAGTGCCGTGAGGTGTGTGGGTTCGAGTCCCTCCATCCGCACCATTTTAGGTCTCGTTTTACCAAACGGGACCTTTTTTATTTAAAAAATTATAAAAATGAAGGTATTACAGGAAAGCGTTGATAAGCTGAATGCAGTTTTAAAGGTAGAAATCAAGTCTGAAGATTATCAAAACATTGTGAAAGCATCTTTGGAGAAGTACCGCAAGTCTGCAAAAGTCCCTGGTTTTAGACCTGGTAAGGTTCCTTTTGGGATGATTCAAAAGCAGTATGGTAAATCTGTGCTAGCGGAAGAATTGAATAAACTAGCAAACGATAGTCTATATAAGTTTATTACGGAGGAGAAGTTAGAAATTCTTGGGAATCCAATACCAACTGCCGATGAAACCTTTAAGGGTGATATGGAAAACCCAGGAGATTTCGAGTTTGCGTATGAAATCGGTTTCTCTCCGAAATTCGACATTCCACTTTCCTCAAGAAAGAGTATAGAGTACTTTGCTGTTAAGGTTGATAATAAATTAATCTCAGATCAAATTGAAGATCTAAGAAGAAGATATGGTAAGATGGAATCCACTCCTGAAGTTGGAGAAAAGGACATGGTTATGGGGCTTTTCAGAGAGCTTGACGCATCTGGTGCACCAAAAGAGAATGGTGTGGAGAATAACTCTACTATTTCAATGGAATTCATAAAGGATAAGAAAGCTACAAAATCCCTAATGGGTATAAAAGTAGACGCTGCCATTGAGTTAGATCCTAGAACGGTTTCAAAAGATGAAAAAGACTTGGCGTCAATGTTAGGAATTGAGGAAGCTGCCATAGCTGGAATCTCAAAAAAATTCAAGTTTACTGTAAATGACATTAAAAGAATGGAATTGGCGGAGCTAAACGAAGAGCTCTACGACAAATTATTTCCGAATCAAAATGTGAAGACCGAGTCGGATATGAAAGCTAAGGTAACGACGGATCTTGAAAATATGTTCAAGACTGATTCTGACCGACTTTTCACACAATCCGTGTACGACTTCTTGATGGATAAAACGAAAATGACTTTACCTGAATCTTTTCTGAAAAGATGGATTAAGTTATCTAATGAAAAGCCTATTGATGATGAAACTTTAAATAAGGAATTTGACGGTTACTTAAAATCGATGAAATGGCAGTTAATTCAGGGGAGAATTTTCAAAGAAAACGATATACAGATTTCAAATGAGGAAGTTATGGATTTCACAAAATCTTTACTTGTTTCCAATTATGCTCAGTATGGTATGCCAGCTCCAGATGATAAAGAGCTTTCAGAAACCGCTATGCGCTTGTTAAAGGACAAAGAGCAAGTCAATGGTATTTATGATCGCATTACTGAAAAGAAACTTTCGGACTATTTCCAGGCAAATGTTCCTATGAAAGAAAAGAAACTGTCCTACGATGACTTCGTAAAAAAGGCATCTAAAAAGTAGTTGGGTATCTTTTCTTTAAACCGTTAAAACAATAGTATTTCACTTATTGTTATTAAAAGCGAAGAATGAAATATTAATATACATTAAAAGAGATAATTTTGTAAATGCTA
>JAQXCN010000062.1 GCA_029251865.1 Crocinitomicaceae bacterium
CCATTGTAAAACCATCATTATTTATGATATAGTTTTTTATTGTCGCCTTAATAGATTCAAGTTCATCTGCAAAGAGGTTATAATTATCTATAAAATCATTTATCCTAGTCACAAGAGCATGTTGCTCGCCATTACCTAAATTATTAGAACCTGGACAAGCGCAACACTCAACCGTTTGAAAACTTGGTGACTCATTTTCTACGACACCCCAAGTATCCGTTATAATCTTTAAGGCGATATCATCTTGGGGATCTTGAGTTTTCAAGGCAGCATCAATTAAAGGCTGAAAATTAGGGCTTACATAAAACATGGTACACTCTGCGGCACAACTAAAAACAAAACCAGGCAAATCAAATGAGCTCATAATTTTAATTGCCTCGTGCATTTCATTTTCGAAAGATTCATAATCATCAGTTTCATCTAATTGAATTCCATAAGTCAGTGCTTCTGAGAGATCACGAAGTTCGTAAAAGAGTAGTTCCGTATCAAAAGCAGTAGATGTATTTTCTAATTCTTTGTAGAATTGTTGCATCCTCAATCTAAGAATGGTGTCTCCCGCATAATAATCATCAATCCATTCTAGATTTACATCTTGATTTCGTAAAACTTCCTGAGCATTGGTAGGGCCTATAAACAAGACAAAAAACAGAACAAACATTACATATTTCATATACTCCAATTTATGTATTATTAAAATCACTAGCAATAGTCATTCCAAAAATAGTTAAACGTAGTTTAATTAAATAAACTATATTTCTTTGAAATGAAACCAGATTAAAACTTGTGATGAAGACTTACTTGAAGTTGATTCTTACCTTGGCTATTTGTTGTTTGATTCATAAGGCCTATTTGAACTCTAAGGCCGTTTTTAATCAAATAACCAATTGCTACGTAAGCCCTATTTCTATCAAATAATTCAACAGTAGTTGTGTTACCAACCTCTCTTTGTCCATTAATGAATATTTCATTGTAGAGGGCGAGGTATACAGTCTTTTTTTCTAAGGTCTTTTTATTTATAGGGACATTGATAAATAAATTATAGCGATATCGGGTACGCAAGTCCTGATTTTCGACAAGACGTTGCTCATAACGAAATCTATGATTCGTATAGATACGATTTCCAAACTTCACAGGATAAAGCGCCTCCTGATATATTCGGTGTTCTCCAGAAGATGCAACGCTCGAACCGATAGTTCCCGAAGTAATATTTCCATAACCCAAGGTGAATTTAATTTGGGTGTTTTTTGGTTTAAAAGTTATTCCGCTGCGGATTAGCAGTTGCTCTAAGTCTCCACCAAAATTCCAATTACGATATTGAACATCTCCTTGTACTCCCCATTGACCGTCCTTAAAAGTTTTATTATAGAAATACATATACCAAGCCCCAATTTGATCAACTGATTCTTGAGCTTTCAGTGTTTTAGTGAAAAAGAATGATAATAGAATTAAGGTGTAAATGAAGTGTTTTTTCATGGCTATTTATTTGTTGTAAACAACATTGAAAGCAGAGTAATGTTTAGTCTATTGCATTGATTTCAAAAATAATAATTAACGCCTACTATCCCAAAGACTTCTGAGCTGAATTGATTTAATGATTGCATCAATATCTGAAAATGAGTCTAGCTGAACGGAAACAGTTTTTTGACCATTAATAGGTAGATCGAAAAAGTTTTCTGAAAAATTAACTACGCTATCACAAGTTATGTGAACACCCCTTGCATAATTTTCACTTTTAACGGTTATGTAAAGAACATTGTTTTTATCACATTTTGCATCAAACCTCAATATAGGATTGGGGAGTAGAAGTTTCTTGAAGGGTTTGAAATAGATATTTTTCGAAGCGAAAATCCCTTCATGATTTGATAAAGAAAGTTGAAGATAGGTGTGCAGTTGATCTTCCTCTGTAGGAAGGCCATTTCTGGGAATGGTTAAAACCACCTTTGATTCATTTGGTTCAAGATCTATTTGTTGATTCCAGTTTAAGATATTCTCGATATCCTTAAACTCTGATAATGTAACAAGTAAATCCCCTTGAAATGGAGTAGTCAAATCAGAAACCACACTTATTTGTAAATCGCTATCAACAAATTCATAGCTTACTATTACTGGGGCAAAGCTTTCTTTGACCTTGTAGTGCAGTGCTTTCCATTTACCATAATAATCTATACTTGACCAAGAAGCACCTGGCCAACAATCATTCAGCTGCCAGTACAAAGAACCCATACATTTATCTTTATTTCTTCTGTGTGCTTCAATTCCAGCTTGTATACCATCCGCTTGTAACAGTTGACTCATATATAATAGCTCTTCAAAACCAATAGGATCACGATAGTTACGATTCATATAGTCGGCAATAGTAGCATTTCCAATACTCGAACGTTGATGCGATTTCATAACTTCCGAATACATATTGCGGTCTTCTTTTGAAGCATATTTTTTGAAACTTGCATATTCAGGAAAAGATTGAAAGCCATATTCACTCATGAAGCTTGAAATCGTAGTATTGAAACTATCAAAAGGTTCTTTTCCCCACCATACACCCCAGTAGTGAGTATCCCCATGCGTATATTCTTCGGGGAGACCTTCTGATGCACTAGGAGAGGATGCCCAATAATTTATACCTCGATGGTATTCTGAAACTACTTCAGGTAAAATATGATGAAAGAGGGTGTCATAGTGTTGCCAAATCTCATTAGCAATTTCAGGAGATTGCTCGTCGATAACTGTTTGTTCCCATCCCCAGCGCTTCCAGGCCGCCAGTACCTCATTGTTTCCACACCATAAAGCCAAAGAGGGATGATGACTTAATCGTTTGACATTACTAATAGCCTCTTGCTTAACATTTTCTAAGAAGTCCGTATCGCCAGGATACATGGCGCAAGCAAACATAAAATCCTGCCATACCATAAGGCCCAATGAATCACAGAGTTCATAAAACCGATTGTTCTCGTATACGCCACCGCCCCATACTCGGATCATATTCATGTTAGCATCAGCTGCAGATTGAAGAATCCGTTCGTAATCCTTGTAGCTTACTCTCGGCAAGAAGAGATCCTGAGGAATGTAGTTGACGCCTTTGGAAAAAGTAGGGACGCCATTCACTTTAAAATAAAAGTTGGGTTGGCTGAGTTTACTGTCTGCTATAAGCTCAATACTTCGTATTCCAATATTCTGATTTACAGTACTAATAACTCCTTTTCGCTGTATTGTTACTTTTATATTGTACAAAGTCTGTTTGCCTTGGCCATTAGGCCACCAGAGCTCAGGTCGATCTATTTTAATGGGAAGCTTGAATTCTTGCTTTCCCTTGTGTAAGCGAAGCTTTGAGCTTGATGAAGGTTCTCCGTTAAGCTGTAGCTCGAGGATTGCATTTGCATTCTCAATACTCGATTCAATTTCTATTTGAGCCATTACAGAGGCCACATCGCCATTCAGCTGTTGACTAAGCAAGAGTTCACTGATTCTAAAGTCATCCCAGCTCATTAGTTTGATGGGTCTCCAGATTCCTGAGGTAACCAACCGCGGTCCCCAATCCCATCCATAATGATATGCAGCTTTCCGTGTGTGAACATTGATGCGCTTACCACCCGGGACTTGACCTATCTCTGCCTGATCATTTGCAGAAACAGGGAGTGTATAATCTAGAGCATCATAAAGCGCCAAGCCTTTTCTAATTGGTGACTCCAGAAGTACCTTCAATATATTTTCACCCTCAAGCATATAGGGCTTAACATTCACCGTATAGGTTCGGTGCATGTTATTACTTTTTAAAATAACACTGTCATTCAAAGAAACTACGGCGTAGGTGTCGAGACCTTTAAAAGTAAGCTCATGATTCTGCCTTGCAAAAGTTTGCTGGTCGAGATAAAAGGATTTTTGATAGATCCAATCTTTCTTGTCGACCCATTGTACTTTTTGTTCATTTAATCTATAATAAGGATCTTCGATTATGCCGTTTTCAATTAGGTCCGTATGCACCGTACCAGGAACCGTAGCAGGTAGCCAAATACTATCCCTCAAAGATTTAAAAGTCCAATGCTCGTTTAAAATAATTTCATCAATAGAATTTTGAGCATAGTTAAATTGGACAAAGAGCAAAAGAATTAGAACTGTAGAATAGCGAAGCATAAATTCAAAGATAGTTAAGACTGGGTAAATGCGAATTTATATTTCTTTTTGATACCTGACTTTCATTATGTTTTCTTCAGCCAGATACGTTTTAACAAGTTGGAAATTAAAACTTTCATATAATTTTCGTGCTGGGCGATTATCTTTTCCTGTTTCAACAGTGAATAGATTTAATTCATAATGGTTTAAAACAAATTCAACAAGGTTTTTAGCAATTCCTCTGCGGAAATAATTAGGATTAACTACAAGGCTTTGAATGTGCAAGGATTTTAACTCTTTTTTCATCTCAATAACAGCTACGACCTCCTCATTTTCGTAAAATCCAAAAAAATCATTGGTGCAATTTTGGAATGCAGTAATAGGTCTTTCTAAAGGTGGGAATTTTTTAGCGCCAAGCAACTGTGCTTCAATACGATATGAAATTTGAAAAACACGTCTTATTTCCCTTGCATTTATACTAGTACTATGTTCTATTCTTTGGATCATAGCACCTTGAATTATCTTCTACCTCTGCGGAATCCGGGGTTTTGCGCACCTCTTTTCTTGTTTCGATTTGCAAAGAACTCTTGCTTTTTCCTTTGCTTTTCTTTCTCAAACTCCTTTTTCTCGGAGGCATTCATTGGTTTATCGGTCTGGGGAAATGGGTGATCTTCAATAACTGTGATTTTCTGCTTGGTTAGTTTCTCAATATCTCTAATGTAAGTTAGCTCTTCAGCATCGGATATTGAGATAGAAACACCTTCCTCACCAGCACGTCCGCAGCGACCTATTCGGTGAACATAGGTTTCAGATTCATTTGGTATATCATAATTAATTACATGTTGTAATTTGTCAATATCAATACCTCTCGCTGCAATATCAGTAGCTACAAGGACGTTAACTTTTCCTTGTTTAAATTCTTTCAGGGCACGCTGTCTTTGATTTTGAGATTTATCACCATGGATTGCGGCACTATTTATGTCTTTCTTACGAAGATTTCTAACAATGCGATCTGAACCATGTTTTGTCCTTGAAAAAACAAGTACTTGCTTCATTTCTGGATTGTCAAGTATATGCAAAAGTAGCGCAGGCTTTAGAGATTTATTTGTTTTATATAAAAATTGCTGTATTGTTTCCGCAGTTGATGAAACCGGGTTTACGGCTATTTTTTGTGGGTCTCTGAGGATTTGACGCGATAAATCAACAATATTTTTAGGCATTGTAGCAGAAAAGAATAAAGATTGTCGATCACGGGGTAGTTTTGCTATTATTTTTTTAATGTCATGAATAAAGCCCATGTCCAACATCCTATCTGCTTCATCAAGAACAAAATATTCAATATCCTTTAGTGATATAAAACCTTGATTCATTAAGTCTAATAGCCGTCCTGGTGTAGCGACAAGAACATCCACACCACGCTGCAATGCATTTACCTGAGATCCTTGTTTAACACCTCCAAATATTACTGTATTTTTAATTTGAGTGTACTTCGCATAAGCAGAAAAACTTTCACCTATTTGTATCGCTAATTCGCGAGTAGGGGTAACTACGAGTGATTTCACACGACGCCGACCACTTGAGCGATTATCATCATTTTCTAGGTGTTGAATAATGGGAATAGCAAAAGCCGCTGTTTTACCCGTTCCAGTTTGCGCACTACCTAAAACATCTTTTCTTTCGAGAACAAGTGGGATGGCTTTCTCCTGAATTGAAGTAGGTTGGCTGTAGTTTTGGTCTTTGAGAGCCTTAAGAATAGAGGGCGTCAGATTGAGATTTTCAAATGTCATATTAAGCGTACTTAACGATCTTTAAATTAGTTTTCGGTAAATGTAAGTATAATGCACCGGTTAAATTCAATGTGTTCAATTGCAATAACATCTATTATCTTTAGGACATGAAACAATTACTTGCCATATTCATAATAACCTCATTAGAGGTTACAGGTCAAAGCTTTAATAGTTATTTCATAGGTAATGAATTAGACGTTACCGTTGCGTCTTTAGGTGGTATATGCTTAATGGGAGGAGCTGCTGAGGATGATAATGCCATGAAGTGGTTTTTAGAGCGTGCAAACGGAGGAGATGTTTTAGTTATAAGAGCCAGTGGTTCAGATGGTTATAACAATTACTTATACAATGACTTGGGAACTGAAGTTAATTCGGTAGAGACTATAGTTTTCAATACACCTTTAGGTAGTAATTCAAGTTATATTCACGAAAAAATACAAAAAGCAGAAGCTATATGGATAGCCGGCGGTGATCAGTGGGATTACGTTAACTATTGGAGAGGAACTCCCGTAGATAGTTTGATAAACATAGCCATAAGTGAAAGGAATATCACTATTGGTGGCACTAGTGCAGGTATGGCAGTCCTTGGAGGGGCTTATTTTTCTGCACAAAATGGAACTGTAACTTCTCAGACTGCATTAAACAACCCTTTTGATCAAAATATTACAATTGATAACACTTCATTTTTTAACCTTCCCATTTTATCAAATGTAATTACAGACACACATTATGACGATCCTGACAGAAAGGGCAGGCATGCTGTATTTATGGCTAGAATGCAAGAAAACGCAAGTGAAACCGTGAGGGGTATCGCTTGTGACGAATACACCGCTGTTTGTATCGACGAAACAGGGATTGCTTCTGTCTTTGGGGATTATCCTAGCTACAATGACTTTGCATACTTCCTACAAGTGAATTGTGAGCATTTAGAAAACACTCCAGAAGTCTTAGAAGAGAATACTCCATTGACTTGGTATATAAATAATGAGGCAATTAAAGTTTTTAAAGTACCGGGTAAAACAAATGGTTCAGGGTATTTAAATTTAAATAATTGGAGTGAGGGAGTTGGTGGTTCTTGGCTTAACTGGTCTATTGAAGACGGCGTTCTCAATACTGAGGGTTGCCCACCTATTAGTTGTAATACAGAAAGTGTTGAAGAAACCGATCTCGTAAATGTTAAACCTGAATTGATTACAGATGTAATGGGGAGGAAGGTTTTCGCAAAAAAAAACACACTTCTTTTCTTTCATTATAAAAACGGTGAAATTCGCAAGCGCATTATAACAAACGATTAACTTTTAAATTAGATTTACTTAGAAAAAACGTTTCATTTCATCCAAATTATTAGTCCTAAAGGCTTTTAAAGGCGCTGACATTTGTTGGAGAAAAAACTTTATTGGACTACGAAACATATAAGTAAATGACTTTTGCAAAAGAGATACCGCCTCTTTATTTAGTCGATAATAATCCGCCAGTGTATGTTTTCTGTAGTGAAGAATATCCTCGAGATCATCACTATCCAGCATATAACCACAATGAAAATTTTTTTCTGCAAAAGTTTTTTCTGGGAAATCCAATGCGCCCAAACCATTTATTTTAAAATTTTCTTCTAGTAATTCTCTGTAGCTGGTTCTAAACGAAGCCCCTCCACCAAGATTAAAAACCCGCTTCGATAAAAACGTTTTTTTTTCAAGTGAATTCACAAAAGCTCTTGCAGCATCAGATGGAGTAGTAACTTCCATACGTGTATTTAATGGCATGTGAAACATGAGACCCGTTACTTTATGATTATTCACACCCAGAATTGCTGTCAATCTAAAGATTGTCCAATTTAATTGTGAATACCGAACGGCTTCTTCTGCCTTGATTTTAGATCTAACATATAAATCATCATCATCTTTATTTAATGGATCGGAGACCCTTATTTCAGGATTCTTTAACCGATCTCCATATACGGCAACTGAGGAACTGAACATAAAAAAAGCATTTGGTGCAATCTCCTGAATTCTCTCAATTAACAATTCCGTTCCTAAAACATTAACATCGAATGTTCTCTTTTCAGATAAATAGGCTTCAGGGGGGATTATTGCCGCTAAGTGAATTACAACATCAAACGAACCATTGAGCTTTAAAAAATCATTTGGATTGGTTAAGTCTCCTAGGATGACCTCAGTAGAGCTCTTGTTTATTTTAAACTTTTTTAGGTTTTTTTTACTTTCTCGAATGAGTATCGTTAAATCGATACCTTCAATTCGGCTGAGTAGACAAAAGACCTCGTAACCAATACCACCACTAGCACCTGTCAATAAGACTTTTTGCATGTCAGAGAAGATTTGGGAAAATAGCTTTTCTCGATTCAGGATAGTTATTAAACTGATCTTTATACCAAGAATGATGATTTAATGCTCTAGGAATAAGATTACAAGCTGTCCAAATCACAAAAGTAACTGCAGATATATTCCATGCAATAATGGCAAACCCTAACCATTCGACAATTTCTCCAAAATGATTTGGGCAGGAAATACTTTCGAATAATCCACCGCGCGGTAATTGATAACCACTTTGCTTCTCCCGAAGAGAAATAAGATATTGATCTGAGCTACGATTAACATACATTCCAATAAAAAAAATGAAGAGACCAAAATAAACATTCAATGTATTTAGATGGGCAAAGGTCGTATTTATATAACCTAAGAAGTAACCATTTAATAAACCATTGATACCATTAAAAAAAACAGCGCTTAGTACTATTATTACAGGCATTTTTTTGTGCTTTGTTTTGATTTTAAATGGAAAAATAAGTGTTCTGTAGACATAGTGGAAAATCCACAAACCGACGAGAAGAAAAGTGAGATTGGTTTTAGGTGATGGCCCAGAAAAAGATACAATAGGCATAATCAAAAGAGCAGGGAGCTCCATGAGCACCCATCCCCATTTGTTTGCAACTACAGGTCCCCACTTACCACTTGAGTGACGGCCATATGGCGCTCGTACTTTCAAGGCCACTAATGACAAAAAGGTAGCTAAAGCAATTGCAATCCACAAATAATTTAGGAATAAAAAAGTCATTATCCCTAAATATACAGTTTTATAAACGTGAAATACTTATTTGGTTTTGAACAGAAAACCTAAACCAAGACGCGTTAAGAATTTCTTTTCAAAATTCCAGAAAAACTTAAACTGCCCAAATACAAAACCCGTAATTGGCAATGTAGCTTGATAAATCGGAAAAATTAAAAAAATACGTATTACCCAATAAAAGAGTGGGTGAATAGAGTAGGGGCTTAGGCCTATTGATGCCGTAATAGGTTTTGCAACCCATGTCGCAAAAGAACCATTAATTGCGAAAACTATGATAATGAGAATTATTTGAATGTTTGAGGAAATACCCCAACGTTTTTTTAACTTTTCCATAGATTAATTAGACTTTGTAAAATTACAAAATCATCTTGCCTTCATTTTAAGTTATTTGATGTTTTATTGATTTATTTTTTAATTTGCCTTTATGACAGACGTGTTATTAAAACAATTAAAAGAAAATCGATGCTGGAGTGCCGTTCAACCTCAAGAAATAAATTCTTTTATTGACAGTCATTCTAAAGGATTAGTTCCTTTAATTAAACTTGCAGCGTCACATGAAAAAGATTTCGCTTTCAGATGCACTTGGGTTCTTTTTAAAGGCACAGATAAAAATGACCATCGAATAAAACCTTTCTTAAAGGATTTAATAGCCGGAATTAAGAATAAAAAAAGTGGACACCAACGCGAATTAATAAGATTGATTCTTAAACATGATCTCCCAATTGAGCATGAAGGAGAAATGTATAATCAATGCGTTACAGTATGGAAGGATTTGACTTTACAACCTGGAACAAGGTATTATGCATTTTTATTTTTAT
>JAQXCN010000085.1 GCA_029251865.1 Crocinitomicaceae bacterium
CAACACCAAATTCAAACGGAATTATTTCTATTGTAAAATAACAAAATTATGAAGACTTCAATTTTTATACTCCTGTTATTTGTTGGCTCCTTTGTGTACGCTCAGCAGGTACCTCAATATTCGCAATACCAGCGAAATCAATTTATGGTTAATCCAGCTGCCGCAGGTGTTTACGACTTCGTGGATGTCACACTTTCGGGAAGATGGCAATGGCTAGGAGTCACTGATGCACCACGAACATCGTATCTCGCTTTTTCTGTCCCTGTAAGGTTTAAGCCTAAGTTTTATAATCCAGGGATAAGAACGAGCAGTGGAATCGTAGAAAACCCAGAGATTAAAACCGGAAAGCTTAAGCATACTTTCGGAGGTCAGTTACTTGCAGATCAATATGGTGCGTTCAGAAAGATGGCCTTTTCAGGAACGTATGCAATACATATACCAATGACCAAGAAAATAAATCTTTCTTTTGGGTTAAAAGCGGGACTTTCAAACAATACATTTTTTGCTAATCAAGCCCAAGTTTTAAACGTAATTGCTCCGGGACAAAACCCTTATGTGGATAACACTTATGATAATTTTATTCAAAACCAATCGAATAAATATTTAATGGATGTTGGAGCAGGACTTTACATGTATTCTAAAAAGTTCTTTTTGGGTTTAGCAGCTGAACAGTTAACGCGAGATATGGTTGAGTTTGGTCAAGGCACAGCAAATTTTAATCCTCAGATTCATTTTAATTTAATAGGAGGCTATAAAATCCCTGTAGGTGATAACTTGACAGTAACACCAGGATTTCTTTTGAAGTACATGAGTCCATCTCCAGTTTCAATTGACGGTAATGTTCAGTTAGAGTATAAAAAATGGTTGTGGTTAACCATTGGTTATCGCCATACGGATGCAATGCTAATAATGGCAGGAATGAATTTAAGTGAACGTTTCAAAATAGGGTATTCTTATGATTACTCAATATCTCGATTTAATAATTTCTCTTCCGGAGGTCATGAGCTAACGCTCGGGTTAATGTTGGGAAGATAAAACATGAAAGTTATGCGATTTTATTTTTTAGTAGGTGCCCTTTTACAAGGTTTAATAGCAAATGGACAATATATGGACATTGAAGAGCCTCATAGACTTGGTGGCGAGGTAAATTCTGAGGCGGATGAACTGTTTCCTGTTTTCTCTAAAGAAGACTCGAAACTTTATTATACTCGAGTTAATGATCCAGAATCAATAGGTGGAATGAGTGATCAAGATATTTGGTCAAGTGCATGGAACGGTGAGAAAAATTATAGTAAAGGAGAAGATTATAAAGATTTAAACAACAAGTATAACAATTCAATTATTGGTTTTAATAGTGATGAGACCATTGTCTATTTAATCAATTCATATGATGGTAAAAAAGATTTGAAAAAGGGTATTTCATATGCTAAAAAGAAAGGCGATAGCTGGGGGGCACCAAAAGAGATTTCGATTCCAGGATTAGATATTGAGGGTGATTTTTATGGGTTTCATGTCAACAAAAGTGGAGATGTAATTATTATTTCTTACGCGGGGCCTGAATCTTTAGGAGAAGAGGATTTATATATCAGTACTAAAAAAGATGAAAAATGGTCTAACCCGTTGCACCTTGGTTCCAAGTTAAATTCGGCTGGGTTTGAGATATCTCCTTTTTTATCTGAAGATAATGACACCCTTTATTTTTCGACCAATGGTCGAGGAGGCGAAGGGGATGCTGATATATTTTATTCGGTAAGAAATTCAGGTTCTTGGAATGATTGGTCAAGTCCAGTTAATATTGGTTCACAAATCAATTCATCTAAATTCGATGCCTACTTTACAATTTCTGATGGTTTCTTCTACTGGTCGAGCAACAGAGATAGTGAACGAAGTGATATTTATTACTCAACTTTTTTACCGCCACCGCCACTCTCGGCTGCAGCAAAGGGTATAGATGTTACAGTTTTTAATGGAAATGATGGTTCTATCGATCTCACACCAGTTGGAGGAGTCGCACCGTATACTTATAAATGGTCAAATGGCTCAGAGATTGAAGATCCAATCGAACTCGTTAAAGGTACCTACATCGTTGAGGTTACAGACGCCGTTGGACAAGTTGCAAAAGTCGCTGTAGAAATCAATCAACCTGATGAAATAATTGAACCTGTCATCGTAGAGTTGCAGCCTGAAACAATTATTTATTTTGACTTCAATTCAAGTTATCATAATGCATCCAATATTTCGGTTATGAAAACTTTTTGTTCAGTAGTTGAGAATAAAAGTAATGCAAAAGTGATCGTTGAATCCCATTGTGATAAAAGAGCAAGCGAGCAGTATAATATTTGGTTATCTCAAAAACGAATGGAACGAACCAGGGCATATCTTGTCTCAAAAGGTTTTAAAAAGGAAAATATTTCAGGTGCATACAAGGGCGAATCTGAACTTGAAATCAAGTGTGAAACTTGTACAGAGGAAAACCATGCAATCAACAGAAGAACAGTAATTAAAATTGTAAAGTAATATCTGCTTAATATTTTTGGCTTTCTTTAAATCTATCCTGCTTGAAAAAAGACACCTTACTAAAACATTAAAAGCGTTATTTGCGATTTGAGTACTTCTGCTCTCATTTCAATGGCAGCCATTTAAATACTACCTTTATACTATAATTAAATTGTTTTTTTAGTCAAAATGGAAATACTTGGCCTTACTTTCCAATTAGGTGTTTTTTTTGCCATTTATGGTTTTATCTGGTTCTTTATTGATTTAGGAATTAAGATCATAACTTCTGGCAGTGTTAAAAGCGAGTTAAGTAATTATATCATTAAGGGAGTTAAGTATTTATTCTTGGTAAATGTGATTTTTTTGTTTTCGGTTTCAGAAAACAATAGTACGATTGATTCGAAATCACTAATTCCAATTATCGTGATTTTATTTTTATATTTTGTTGGTAAGTTTCAAAAAAACCAAAACAAAAATGTCTTTCTTTCACGAATGGGCGTTCAGGCTCAGGCCTCTCAATTTAATGCACGCTATGAAATCGTTTTGATATCTCTTTCGTTAATGGTATTCATCTTTTTTGTTTTTGAACCGAGTTTTGCTCAAAATAATATTGCACTTTGGTTTAAGGTGACAATTATAGACATTGAGACCACAGCAATAATAGGTTTTATATTTAAGATTGTGGGGTTCTTTTTTTTAGTCGACATTTTAACTAAAACGATGAATGCCTTTCAATTTATTACCGCTAAAATCGTTTCAAGTAAACCATCGAAAAATCAAGATCAATTTGATGATTTTGAAGAGGTGGAGTAGCTTAACGTCAATTAATTAATGGATCAGTCATTTCAAAAAGAATTAAGGTTAACCCACAAGAAGGAGATTGATAAATTATTTTCTTCAGGAAAGCGTATAAAATCTCACCCATTTATTATTATTTACAATGAGGTTTCTCAAAAAACCGAGGTTCCTTTCAAACTTTTAATTTCAGTTCCAAAAAGGAATTTTAAAAAGGCGGTTGATAGAAACTATCTTAAACGAAGAGTTCGAGAGGTAGTAAGAAAAAACAAGGAATTGCTTTCATCGAAATCAGATAAGACACTTCATATTGCAATTTTATATAGTTTTAATATTAAACTTGAGTATAATAAAATTGAAACTAATTTACTCGAAGCATTAAAGAAAATTCAATAATATATGTTCCTAAAAAAAATAGTATTTCTTCTTTGTTTTTGCTCAATGCCATGGCTTGGGTCCGCTCAATCTCGCGGATTTGAGATTCTTAAAAACCTAGAATTAATGGATCAAATCCATGAATATTTAGACTTGTATTATGTCGACGAACCTGCGACGGGTTATATATCTAAAGTTGCCATTGATGAAATGCTTAAAAAGCTTGACCCTTACACCGTTTTCTACCATGAATCAAACATGGAAAACTTCAGAATGATGTCAACTGGCGAGTATGGAGGTATCGGTGCCCTTATTCGAAAAATAGACAAGTATACATGTATTTTACAGCCTTATGAAAACAGCCCAGCCCACCGAAGTGGTTTGAGAGCTGGTGATAAAATTTTGGCCATAGGCGGTGTTTCTATGCTCGATAAAACATCAGAAGAGGTATCCACTTTTTTAAAGGGCCCACGAGGAACGACCATTGAAATTAAAATAGAACGCTTAAATGAAGCACAACAGGTTGTAAAAGTTACAAGGGAGGAAATTAAGCTTCCTGACTTACCTTACAAAGGAATGCTTTCTGATGATGTTGGTTATGTAAAGCTCTCTAGTTTTTCACAAACGGCATTCAAAAGTGTAAAAGAGGCCTTTGATACCTTGAGTGGGCAAGGGATGAAAACTGCTATTTTGGATTTGCGAGATAATGGTGGAGGTTTGTTGATGGAGGCGATTAGAATTGTTAATTTATTTGTGCCAAAAGGTCAACTAGTTGTTGCCACGAAGGGCCGTCTAGTGGAAGAAAACAGAGCCTATAAGACAACTGAGAAACCTGCCTTTCCTGACATGAAGTTGGTTGTTCTAATTAATGAGAGAAGCGCTTCTGCAAGTGAAATCGTTTCAGGGAGTCTCCAAGATTTGGATAGGGCCTTAATTATTGGGTCTCAAAGTTTTGGAAAGGGTCTTGTTCAGCGAACGTTTGACTTGAAATATGGTTCTAAGCTTAAGTTAACAATCTCGAAATATTATACACCTTCGGGTCGATGCGTTCAGAGGCTTGAATATTATGATAAAGATTCAAAAGCAAAGGCTGCTCAAATATCGGATACATTATTAACGAAGTTTCAAACCAGAAATGGCAGGGAAGTTATCGATGGTAGGGGTATTTTGCCCGATATAACTATTGAGAAAAAAAGTCTGAGTCGGCTCAGCTCTCTATTGCTCGTGGAAAATGTAGTTTTCAATTACGCAACCTTATTTGCAGCATCAAAAGAATCGATAAGCAGTCCCGAAACTTTTGAAATTAGTGATGAAACCTTCAAAGATTTTGTTGAATTTGTACTTGTTGCTGAAGGTTTTTCCTATCAAACTGCATCCGAAAAGAAGCTCGAGGAATTAAAAGAAATTGTCAAAGAAGAGGGTTATTTTGAAGAATTAGATTCTTCCTTTTTGAATCTGGAATCTATTATTGAAACTGATTTAGAAAAAGAACTTTATGCTATTAAACAGGAACTAAAAGAGTGGATAGAAAGTGAAATCGTTTCACGTTATTATTTCCAGTCAGGAATGAGTCGTCATGGTTTTCGATTTGATTTAGACGTATTACGAGCTATAGAAGTTCTAAAGAATGAAAAAGAATACAATGCTGTACTTAAAAAATAGAATTAGTAATAAATGAGTAGGTTGTCTAAAACTGTAGTTCATTATTACGTTCATTTGTTCGTATTATGTCTTTTTACAATCGGTGTTGTATGTAGTAAGTTTTTAATGTCAATGGGTATTCTTATTGGGATACTGAACCTCATTTTTGAAGGTAATTATATAGCGTATTTTTCAAATATCAGGAGTAACAAATTCTTCATTGCTGTCTCAGTTTTCTACGTTCTTCATCTTCTAGGGATGTTTTGGACGTCTGATCTTCTCTCGGGATTAGACGATCTTAAAAGCAAAGCAACATTAGTTCTTGTACCTTTTATTGTAATTTCAAGGCCACTGGTTTTACGAAAGAGTTATAAGCAAATCGTTTTGATCTTTCTTATCAGTATGTTCTGTACGAGTCTCATTAATTTTATCGTGTATCATTTCTTTGAAAGCGCCTTTGATTTTAAGGATGCTCGTGATATGTCATTGTTTAATTCACACATTCGTTACGCCGTGATGGTTGCCTTTACGCTTCCACTGCTTTATGATCTTTATTTAGATTCGAAAAAAATTCGTTATTTCTTATTCTTCATGGGGATTTGGTTTTTATTCTATACTTTTTCAAGTCAAGTTCTAACCGGAGTTATTTCGATTGCAGCAATAGGTGTTGCATTGATTCTGTATCCACTTCTTAGACACAAAAAGTATATGTCTTTTATGCTTGTCATAAGCTCTGGTTTAATTATATGTTCGCTTATTTATGTTGGTTTAAAATCAAATATAAGTTATGAAAAGCCACCGAAAGTAGACGTTGAAAGCGTTGCAAAGGCATGGCAAAAAAGATCCGATCTGGCGTACAACGGAAAGGACGAAAGAAGCCAAGAGTTAAAATATACTCTTGCCCGGTTTTTGGATTCTAAAAAATATCCAAATTCGGGGATAGGGGTAAATAGCTTATCCACGGAGGAAGTAATAGCAATTGAACAAGGCATGGCTCATACATCTGAAATGCAAGGTGGGTTTATGGGAAGAATAGAGGGCCTCAGGTATCAATTAAGTCATATGTCAGATCCAAATGGACATTCTCTGCTTCAACGATTTGAGGCTTGGAAGGTAGGGTGGTCAATATATTTAGACAATCCATTAAAAGGAGTGGGCACTGGTGATTTAAACAATGCCTTTAAAAGTAAATATGCTGCTTTGGATACAAAGCTTACCGAAAAAAATCAAATCCGAGCTCATAATACTTTTTTGACAAGTGCAATAACTTTTGGTTTTTTTGGGCTCATTACTTTTCTGTACCTGCTTTTTGCCAGTGTTAGAGTTCAACTGTATAATCATAATATGAGTGGTTTTATTTTTTGGACAATCATGTTCGTCACCTTCTTTTTTGAAGACACCTTAGAGACCCAGACAGGTTTGACATTATTTGCATTCTTTTTAGCATTATTTTCGCTTCAAATACCTCGTCCTTCAATGGATTAATAAAAATCATTAATTTCGTCAAACTATGTCAATTGAAGTAAGGAATGTGTTTAAATATTATGGAGAGCAAGCCGCTGTTAAAGGCATAAGCTTTTCGGTAAAGTCTGGTGAGATTGTCGGTTTTTTAGGCCCTAATGGAGCTGGTAAAAGCACTACAATGAAAATGATTACTGGATTCATTCCTGCTACATCGGGAGAGATTTTAGTCTCAGGAATGCCCGTTGGAACAGATCAATTAAACCCTAAACAAAAGATAGGTTATTTACCAGAAAACAATCCGCTGTATTTAGATATGTATGTTAGAGAGTATCTTGATTTTGTGGCAGGGATTTATAAACTTTCAAATCGTTCGGAGCGCGTAGATGCAATGATAGATGCTTTAGGTCTTGAAATAGAACAAAATAAAAAAATTGGCGCCTTGTCAAAGGGCTATCGTCAGAGAGTTGGTTTGGCGCAGGCTATGATTCACGATCCAGAAGTTTTAATTCTTGATGAGCCCACTTCTGGTTTAGACCCAAATCAACTCGTTGAAATTCGTGAGTTAATAAGAAAGATCGGAAAAGAGAAAACATTAATGCTGTCTACGCATATAATGCAAGAGGCAGAGGCAATTTGTGACCGCGTGGTCATCCTTTCTAAGGGTGAAATTGTTGCAGATACACCAACACAAAGGCTTCATAGCGATTCTGGACTTAAAACAGTTTTCGTTGAATTTGAAGGAGAGGTTACAAAGTCTCAATTGATGAAAATTAAAGACATTGAACGTGTAGTTCAAAAAGATAAAGGTTGGCTCTTGTATTCAAGCTCTGGTGATCCAAGACCTAAAGTTTCTCGCTTTAGCCAGGAGCATAATCTTATCATTCTAACGCTACAATTGGAGCAAAAATCATTAGCAGCGGTATTTAAAGATTTAACAAATTAATATGAATTTTATAAAAGAGCTTAAGTGGAGGGGTATGATACACGATATGATGCCTGGGACTGAGGAAGAGTTGTTGAAAAGCCCTTCAGCAGGTTATATAGGTTTTGACCCAACATCAGATTCTTTACATATTGGCAGCCTTGTTCAAATCATGACACTGGTTCATTTTCAAAGAGCAGGGCATAGGCCTATAGCCTTGATTGGTGGAGCGACAGGAATGGTCGGTGACCCTTCTGGAAAGTCTCAAGAACGAAACCTTTTAGATGAAGAGACAATAGCTGAAAATATTAAAGGAGTGCGGCTTCAACTTGAACGGTTTTTAGATTTTTCTGGAGACAACCCTGCCGAAATAGCCAATAATTATGATTGGTTTAAGAATATGAATTTTTTAGAATTTATTCGTGATGTAGGGAAGCATATCCCAGTCAATTACATGATGGCAAAGGATTCTGTTAAATCAAGACTCGAGACTGGGATGTCCTTTACAGAGTTTACTTATCAGCTTGTTCAGGGCTATGACTTTTACTATTTGAACCAGCACAAAAATTGTATTGTGCAGCTCGGTGGTTCAGATCAATGGGGAAATATAGTTACAGGTACAGAACTTATAAGACGGAAAGGAGGGAGCGCCGCCTATGCCGTTACAACTCCTTTAATAAAGAAGGCAGATGGTACCAAATTCGGTAAAACCGAGAGCGGAAATATATGGTTAGATAAAGCGAAAACCTCTCCTTATGCCTTTTATCAATATTGGTTGAATACCTCGGACGCAGACGCTTCGAATTTCGTAAAGATTTTTACTTTATTCAATGAGGGAGAAATTCTTGAAATGCAAAAAGAGCACGATAAAGCACCTCACATGCGCAGTCTTCAGAAAAAGCTAGCAGAGGACATAACAATACGTGTGCACGGTGCTGAAGCTTTTGAACAAGCGGTTAATGCTTCGAGAATTTTATTTGGAAAATCCACTCAAGATGACTTATTACGTTTATCCACCTCAGAGTTTCTTGAGATATTTGAGGGCGTTCCTCAAAAGCATATTTCTCGTTCTGAACTATCTGATGGAATTTCGATTGTGGAACTTTTAGCCGGAAAGTCTGGTTTTCTATCTTCAAATGGAGAAGCAAGAAGGGCTCTAAAAGCCAATTCAATTGCAGTCAATAAAGAAAAGGTAACCGAGTCATTTCAAATAGATGAAAGTAATTTAATCAATGATAAATACCTGCTTTTGGGTAAAGGGAAAAAGTCAAATTACATTATTGTAATTGATTAATAAGCTTTATGGCTGTTCGCTGCTCTAAATAATTAGCATTGCGTCTCCGTACGAGTAGAAACGATACTTTTCTTTTAAAGCTTCTTCGTATGTTTTCTTCATTAAGTCGTGTCCACAGAATGCCGAAATCATCATCAATAATGTTGATAGTGGCGTGTGAAAATTTGTAATCAAACAATTTGCAATACTAAATTCATAGGGCGGGAAAATGAATTTATTTGTCCATCCTTCGTATGGTTTTAAATAGCCATCTGTTGTTACCGCAGTTTCTATGGTTCGCATTGAGGTCGTGCCTACAGCACAAACTTTTCTTTTCGCACGTTTAGCGGTATTTACGATTTCTGAAGCCTTTTCTGTAATGATCGCCTGCTCAGAATCCATTTTATGTTTTGTTAAATCCTCAACCTCAACTGGCCGAAAAGTTCCAAGCCCTACATGAAGTGTTATCTCTGAAAACTCGATGCCTTTAAGTTCTAATCTTTTTAACAATTGACGCGAGAAATGTAGACCTGCTGTAGGCGCAGCAACTGCACCCTCTTCTTTCGCAAAGATTGTTTGGTAACGCTCTTCGTCTGAAGGCTCTACATCTCGTTTGATATACTTAGGTAAAGGTGTTTCACCAAGCTCTGTGATCTTCGCTTTAAAGTCCTCATATGGCCCGTCAAAGAGAAAGCGAAGCGTTCTTCCTCTTGAGGTTGTATTGTCAATTACCTCAGCAACCAAAGAGTCATCTTCACCGAAGTAAAGTTTATTTCCAATTCTGATTTTTCTTGCCGGATCAACCAAGACATCCCAAAGTAGACTCTCTCTATTTAATTCTCTCAGTAGGAAAACTTCTATTTTAGCGCCAGTTTTTTCTTTGTTTCCGTACATTCTTGCCGGGAAAACGCGTGTATTATTCATGACCATTACGTCTCCCTCATCAAAATAATCGATGATATCCTTAAAGAGTTTGTGCTCAATTTCACCTGTGTCTTTATGGACAACCATCAGACGAGATTCGTCTCTATTTTCACTGGGATATTTCGCAATTAGCTCTTCAGGAAGATCGAAGTTGAACTCCGATAATTTCATCTTACTCATAGTAGGGTTTTTAGCATTATCTATTCAAAGAAGGCAAAGATACAACATGGACACCCCGTTTGTCAAGTAAATCACACTTTTTATTCTAAAACTGAAAATAAACAAAGGGTTTGAAGGTATCTGAGAAGGCTTGATAAACAAAAACGAGAATGATAGCAATAACGATGGATTGCATATACATTGGGAGTTTAGTAAATAATTTTTCTCCAAATAATTTTGTTTTGCTGGGCAGCCAGTGAATTATATATCCAATAAGCATAATGAGTAATGCGATATCAAAACCTTCTAGTAATATGCCTAAGGTGTCTCTATTTAATTGAAAGTTATGCCAAATTTGATTGAGCATTTGAGCGGGAGCACCATCATCTTCGAGACGAAACCATATTCTAGTGAAAGTGATGAAGTTGAAAGTAATGAAGATCTTCCATATCCGAACTGCCCATTTATTAGATTGCTCATAGGGGCTTATTTTTTTCCAATGGTTGAACAAGATAAGTGCGATACCATTCATTGCGCCCCAGATGACAAAGTTCTCACTTGCACCATGCCATAGGCCACCAAGCACCATTGTGATGAGTAGATTTAGATCCCGGTGAATGTATTTTTTAAAATTTACAAATAGTAGAGAAAAGACAACGTAAAGAAGCATTAATCCCAGATATATAAATACGAGCCAATACCATTGGGTGATGAAAATCATAAAAATGAAAATCACGAGGGTGGCAATATAGGTGCCAATCCCACCACCGCGGTTTCCACCTAATGGTATGTATAGATAATCTCTAAGCCAAGAGCCTAAAGATTTGTGCCACCTTCTCCAAAAATCAGCAACATTAATTGCTTTGTAAGGGGAATTAAAATTCTCTAGGAGTTTGAAGCCCATTAATCGAGAAACACCAATTGCAATGTCTGTATATCCAGAAAAGTCACCGTAGATTTGTAGTGAGTAACCCCACATGGCGAGTATACTTATAAATCCTGGAAAAGCTTCGGGTGCGTCTACTACCTTATCAATGAAGTGAATTGCTATATAGTCGGCGAGAATAACTTTTTTAAGAATACCTTTTACAATTTGGATAATGGCCCAGCTGAAATCATTGTGATTGAGCTGAAAAGGCTGTCTGATTTGGGGGATGAAGTCCCTTGCGCGTACAATAGGTCCGGCAACGAGTTGTGGAAAAAAGCTAACAAAGAAGGCATAGTCAAAGAAATTTTTAACGGGTTGAACTTCTTTTCTATAGATATCAACTACGTAGCTTATACTTTGGAATGTAAAAAACGATACACCCACAGGGAGCACAATATTATCTACAAAACTACCAGCACCCATAAAGCTATTTGCCATTCGGGCAAAAACATTGAAAACTTCATGATTTGTATGAAACATTTCATTGAAGGAATCTGTGAAGAAATAGGCATATTTGAAGTAACCTAGGGTCAAGAGATTAAACAACACCGACAAAGTGACAAATACTTTTTTGCGTAATTCAGATGTTGATTTACCTAACCCACGTCCAATAAAATAATTTAAAACGATACTGGCACTCAGCAGTAAAACCAGTAATCCTGAAGTCTTAAAATAGAAGAAAAGACTTACAACGAATAGAAAAATACTTCTTGTCAGTTTGTGCTTATGAATAAAACTAAAGACAGAAAGAACAATGAGAAAGAAAATCCAAAAGTCAAGTTGTGTAAAGATTAGCGGTTGTGCTTCATCGAAAGAAAAAAGTTGTAATAGCCGCTCCATCTTAAAAGTTTATATTTTCTTGTTCACATTCTTTTTGATTAAGATATTTCAAAAAGGCATCGATATAAAGCTCTCCTTTTAAATGATACCCCTCTTTAGTGAAGTGCACAAGGTCATTTCTCATTAAGTTCGCATTTCTCCATGTATCTGATGATCCAAGTCCACCCATAAAGCCATAAAAATCCCAAACTCCAGTGTTATACTCTTTCGCAAGTTCAATGATGACGTCCCTTTGCCTTTCTGTGTTTTTGTTAGGATAGCGTCTTTTGTAATAGCAATCGTTGGGGACGGTAAGTAGGATGGCGCAATTAGGGTTGGCTTCTAGCACTATTTTTACCATATCCTCGAGGTTCCTTTTGTAGATCTCGGGCTTAAAACTTGCGTATGGGACGAAGGCGTCATTTGTCCCAACAGAAAAGGCAAAGAAATCAGGAGGGGATTGTTTGAGGTCCCTTAAAAAAAACTCATTGTCTAAGTAGGTATAAAGCCCTGCACCATTAATTCCTATTGAATTATATGAAATTCCTGGTTGTGAATTCATGAGCTCAAACCCATAGAGATCAAGTCGATAGGACTCTTTTGTGTTCCTTATAAATTGAATATCGAGCGAATCAATAGCATCTGTAAATTGAATCTCAGTATACCCCATTTCAGCACAGCGTCGCACAGATTCGATGTATAGTTCATTAGATCCAAAATTAAATTCAAAAGGGATAACACCACTATTGTGGTAAATCCTTAATGCTTCAATGGGTGGGCTTACTCTGGTTTTTTTATAGATAAAGTTCAGGTCGATGAGAGAATCTGAGCAAGAAATCGCAGCCCCGGTAATACCGTAGTGCACAAACTTAGGTCGCTGAATGACACTTCGATAACCACTCCATTTATTTGATGAGGTAAATCGATAGTTACTTGGATTGTTTGTTTTTGCCAAATTGAAAGGGAATACTAAGCCTCGATGACCTTGAAGTCCTGGCCAGTTCCTTTGCAAGAAACTCCTGAAATCATGCGTGTAAATATCTGCCTGAATATGAGAGCCTCCAATGTGATAAAAATTGAGTTTTCGGTCCTTAAACCGAATCATTGAATCCATTGATGCATACAACATGTCCCAATTCGCGTGTTCGTTGGTTGGAAAAGCAAAGAGGTTTTTATCAAAATTGATAAATGGGAATTGATTGACTGCATTGGAATCTATACATACCGTCTCAAATAAGTTTACTCGATTTGAATCAGAAGGTACTTGACTAAAAACAATTAGTGGCAAGCATAACATGATATGGAATAAGCATTTATTCATCTATTTCCTCAACTGTTTCGACCTTTAGATTTTCAGCCCAATTATTATATGCATCTATCAAGGCATCATAAAACAATTGCGAAGCTTTTTTTGATCCTTTCGTCGTGAAGTGCACGTAGTCTTTCCCGGCTAAATTATTTTCAACCCATGCAAACATAGAGTCTTTTCCACCCATAGCATTATATAAATCCCAATATGATCCACCTGCATTAAGGGTTTCTTTTTTCATTTGTTTTATACAATACGGAATAAAGGGATAGGTTTGATAAATGCCATCTTGTAATTGTGACATATCACTCGGTCCAATAACTATAATTGCAGCATTATCGGTACACTTTTTAACAAATTCAATTTGTCTTTTAAACCTACGCGCATATGAGCGAACACTACTACTATCTTTAAAAAAGGGAATTGAATTTCCTCCAAATTGCATAATAACTAATCCTGTTTTGAGAGACCTATGCATAAATGAGAATGTTTCCTTTTCTAAAGAGGTGAATTGGGTGCCCGAGGATCCTCGCATAGCTACATTGTTCATCTGAATACCAACATCTCCTTCTAGAGAGATTCCGTTGATTGTAGGACTGCTTTTTGATTTGAAAACAAGCCTGAGCTTTTTTGGCGTTGTTGGAAATTTGAAAGAAATTTTATGAGGCGATCCGTCATTTACCAATGAATCTGAAGAATAAAGTTCGCCATTTAAAAACACCTCAATCGCACAAGTATCAATACAATTCGTATAGAAAAGATTGACGTTCGTGTAGGCCTTGCAACGTGAATAGCCTTTTGTGGATGGTGTCAGTTCAATCCAAGCTTCGGTGGGGATCTTTTGTTTAAATGCGAGACTGTCAATTTCAAAGATTGCAGCAGAAAGCATCGCGCCATATTTTTTAGAAATCAGTTTTTCTTTTCCGAAAATAACTTTTCGCTTGAAATTACCTGAATAATTATGTCCAAAAGAGATCGTGCTATAAACGTTGATACTTGGGATTAACCCAGGTCCAGCCCCACCAAACTGGCTTTGTAACCTTTGTCGGATAAAGGCAGTCATTCGGTCTCCTTCAATTTGAGAATCGCCATAGTGGAAAATGCTAATCTTTTCCTTTTGTGAGGTAATGTTTCTGAGAGTGCTAAAGAACGTACTAAGATTCACTTTTGCTTCATCATTCTGTTCTAGGTGTGTCTGACTTGCGACTGCAAGAACACTGCTTTTTGAGGGCAATCCAAGTTCGGCTTTCGAGGAGTCTAGTCTCGCGTTAAATGACTCGTCATTGATATCTGAAACATCAACATCATCAAGAAAATCAATATTTTTTTTCTGTTGGTTTTTAGGAGTGATGAGGTTTTCCCAGGTGAGAAACTTTAGGTTTTTACCAAAAATCTCATAGCCATCGTCTGGAGCAAAATATACAATTGGAAGCAGCAAAGAACAGGTAAATAAAAGAAAAAAAAGTACATTTATCGGTCTATATTCCTTCATTAAAAAACCTTTGCTAAACAAATATAGTTTTTAAACAAACACTAATGATGAAAGAGAACAATCTGTCTAGTGAAACTTCCTTATATCTCTTGCAGCATGCAAAAAATCCAGTGCATTGGCAGCCTTGGTCAGACCATGTTTTTGATTTCGCAAAACAGAGCGGGAAACTCGTGTTGGTAAGTATTGGTTATTCCGCTTGTCATTGGTGTCATGTAATGGAGCATGAAAGTTTTGAAAGCGATGATGTTGCCCAACTAATGAATCAGCATTTTATAAACGTTAAAGTCGATCGAGAAGAGCGTCCCGATGTAGATAAGCTTTATATGTCTGCGATTCAACTTATGGGTGTCCAGGGCGGTTGGCCATTGAATTGTATCTTAATGCCTGATGGTAGACCAATATATGGAGGGACTTACTTTACGAAAGAAAAATGGTTGGAGGTCCTAAAAGCATTGGTTCTGACCTATGAAGAACAACCTGCCCGTGTAGAAACATTTGCAAAAGAAATACAAGAAAACCTTGAGGATAAGGCATATGAACACATTACTGCTTCTTTTTCTATTAATAAAGAAACACTTCAAGATTGGATGGTCAAATTAAAACGGACCTTTGACTTAGATTTTGGGGGTTACCAATATGTACCAAAGTTCCCTCTTCCGAATCATCTTGATTTTTTATTGGAATATGGTTTTCAAGAGCAAGATGGTATGCTTAGTAAGCATCTTCGAAAGACATTAACTTCTATGGGTAACGGAGGTATTTATGATCATATTGGCGGTGGTTTTTCGAGATATTCGACTGACGCTGTATGGAAGGTGCCGCATTTCGAAAAAATGTTATATGACAACGCGCAGCTATTGGGTTTGTATAGTAAAGCGGCATTATTTTCTGATTCAAAGTATGATTCTGAGTTTTATCGTTCAATTGTAAATGAGACCTTTATTTATTTAAGGCGGAGTTTAAAGACACGGTCCGGATCGTATCTTTGTGCGCAAGATGCCGATAGCGATGGTGCTGAGGGTCTATATTATTGCTGGAGAAAGGAGGAGTTGAAGATAATATTAGGTCCTGATTTTAATTGGTTTAAAGACTTTTATTACATCCGAAATGATGAATCATGGGAAGATGGACTCTTTATCCTTCAACGAAAACAAGAGTTAAAGCAACTCGCAGCTAATAATAAGTGGTCGATAAATCAAGCCAAGGAAAATTTAAACCGAGTCAAACGCACCCTTGCTTTTCATCGTGAGAAGCGAGAAGAGCCAATAATTGACCCAAAGTCTCTGACTGCCTGGAATGCACTTTTGATTAATGGGCTTTCGCAAGCCTATCTTGCTTTCAACGATGAATCTTTTATTGAAGAGGCAGTATCCATTGCAAATTGGATTATAAATCGACAGTTGCAATCTAAAGGTGCGCTTTATCGAAATTATGTCAATGATATTTCAAGTATAAATGGGTTTCTCGATGATTATGCCTTGACGATTGAGGCTTTCATTAAGTTATATCAGATAAAAGGCGATTTATGTTATTTAGAGCATGCTAAAAAGATGGGTGATTACGTTCTGTCTGAATTTTACAGCGAGGAGCAAGGCTTATTCTTCTATACCGAGAAAGGGTCTAAATTAATTGCGCGAAAAATAGATATAGATGATGATGTTATTCCGTCCTCAAATTCGGTTATGGCTCACAATCTTCAACTTTTAGGAGTTTACTTTAGAAAAGAAGACTGGGTAGAAAAAAGTCATCAAATGTTAGGAAAGATTCTCGCATTCATTAATAAATATCCAAGTGGTTATTTAAATTGGATGGCACTGTATTATCGTTTGTTTTTGGGTATTAAAGAGATCCACGTTTTGACAAGTGCTATACCTACGAAGGCTGATTTATCTGCGTTAATCCGTTCAAATAGAGTTGTGTCCTATCATAAAGAAATCCCTATGTCAAGTGCCTACAAGGAGACAGAAATATATCTTTGCGAGAACAAAGTCTGCCTGCCAAAAATAGCGTCTATTAAAACGTTGCTTGAAGAATTAAAAAATTAGGATTTTCTTTGAATTGCTTTAAGCGCAGCATCATGAATATGAGAAGCTCCCAACCCATATTTTTCCATGAGATCCATTGGTTTTCCGCTCTCTCCAAAAGAATCATTTACAGCAATAAACTCTTGCGGACAAGGGGTGTTTGATGCTAGAACTCGCGCGACAGCTTCTCCTAAACCACCATTAGCCATATGCTCTTCAGCAGTAACGATGCACTTTGTTTTTGCAGCAGATTTTAAAATAGAAGCTTCATCAATAGGTTTAATGGTATGCATGTTGATAAGCTCTACAGAGACTCCGGAGGCCGCCAATGATTGAGCTGCTTCGATCGATTTCCAAACCATGTGACCGCATGCAATAATAGTAACGTCTGTTCCTTCTTGAATAACATCTGCCTTTCCAATCTCAAAAACAGCATCTGGTTTTATAAATATGGGCATTACAGGTCTTCCAAAACGCAAGTAAACCGCTCCTTTATGTTCGGCAATTGCTTTAGTTGCTTGTTTTGTTTGATTGAAGTCTGCTGGGACAACAACGGTCATATTTGGGAGCATTCGCATCATTCCAATATCCTCTAATATTTGATGTGTAGCGCCATCCTCACCCAAAGTCAAACCTGCGTGGGAAGCACATATTTTTACATTTTTTTGGGAATAGGCAATGGACTGTCTAATTTGATCGTAAACCCTTCCTGTTGAAAAGTTCGCAAAAGTACCTGTGAATGGAATTTTACCTCCAATGGTCATTCCAGCAGCCATGCCCATCATATTGGCTTCTGCAATTCCAACCTGAAAGAAGCGTTCTGGGAAAGCATTCTGAAAGGCATTCATTTTAAGCGATCCCGTAAGATCAGCACAAAGTGCTACTACATTTTCGTTCTCCGCACCTAATTCTGCTAATCCCTCTCCGAAGCCCGATCGTGTGTCTTTATTTCCTAATATCTCAATGCCTTCCATAGTTATAATTTTAAATAATTCGTATTTAATGTTTTTATACTAAACGTTTTTTCATTTGTGTAAGCGCTTGAAAATTGCGCTTTTTCTCTGTATACAATTTTATAATCTCCGGGCTGGAACTGCCATTTTTGAGTGCGCACCTGTGAATTTAAATTACAGACCCATTCATATTCTCCTGTTTTCCTTTTGACAAATATCTGACCAACGTATAACTTTGCTGTTTTTAAGTCTAAATTTCCCGGTGCAGGTACATCGACAGTTGTTGTTTTATTTTCATTGATTGTAATGGAGCGATAGGTTCTAGGCAATGTGAAGATTTCAAGATCATAGTTGCCAATTAAATACTTTTGGGTGCTTCCAAGACGTTGATGATTTATGCTTTGTTCTTGGGCTATATTTTTTTGATAAACCCTTGCAGGGTATTTAATGTTATATCCGCTGCGTGAGCTTATGAATTTTAAGAAGCCCTGTGAGGCGTCAATATTAATCGTATTGTGCACGTGTTCTGTTATTTGTATATCAAGCTTTTGTATCGGTGGTAATGTTGCTACTTTCAAATCGTAATGAATTGAAGGGTCCAAAATTAACGTGTCTGGATTTTTATATCTATTCAATGTGTGCGTATACGTATGGAGCAGTTCTTTAGTTCCGGCACGATAAAAGAATAAACTGACATCAGTCTCCTTCGGATTAAGCGCTAAGTCATTCAGGTTTACCTGAACGGTCGTATTTAATAATGCTTTATCTATGATATTAGTGAGTACTGCTTTAAAAGTTTTTTTGTTTTCAGCTTCTGTAAACGAACCAATACAATTGAATTTTTCAAGGTAGCTTAAGTCGAGTCCTATACCAATTACAAATGGCGTAACATTCACTTCTTTTTCTTTGAGTTTTTGAGCAATGACGCAAGGGTCATTGTCACATGATTCAAGGCCATCAGTAATGAGGATTATGAAGTTCCTTCCCTCTTTAGTAGGGAAATCTTCGGCCGCGGCTTCAAGCGAACGCGCTATAGGTGTGGCGCCTTTCGCAGACAAAAGTTTAATTTTTTTCTTAATGGCATCAATAGTGTTTTTTCCAAAGGGGACCTCTAACTTGGTATCATTGCAGTCTTGAGATGTATTGCTAATCGCAGTCTGGTGTCCATAAACGCGCAATGCAATTTCAAGATTTGGGATTCCTCTGAGCTCTTCTATCGAACTGTTTAGGATTTCTTTAGCCGATTCCATTCTTGTTTGATTCTCCCATTTAAGATTCATGCTGTTGGAAGCATCCAAAATAAAAAGTATCCTCGTTTGGGTTTGACTGTGAGCAATCAAACTAACGCTTATAAAAAGAATGGAAAAAAATCTATACACTAATAATCACCTAAAGTTTCTTCAAGTTGGCCCAAAGCACTAGTTAATTGTTCTTCGTTTGGCGCGACACCATGCCATTTATGGGTACCCATCATAAAGTCAACACCCATACCCATTTCTGTTGCCATTATAACGATAATTGGCTTTCCGTTACCAAGTTTGCTTTTTGCTGCAGACATTGTTTGGTGTATGTTTTCAAAATCATGACCATCCATTTCAAATACCTCCCATCCAAAAGCTTGCCATTTATCTTTCAATGAGCCTAAAGAGAGCACATCTTCTACGTCACCATCGATTTGTCTCCCATTGAAATCAATAGTTGCAATTAGGTTGTCAATTTTATTTGCAGCGGCATATATTGCTGCTTCCCAAATCTGACCTTCTTGAAGTTCGCCGTCACCATGAAGGGTATATACCGTTGATGAATCGTGATTTAATTTTTTCGTTTCTGCTGTACCAATTGCAACAGATAATCCTTGCCCTAAAGAACCAGACGCCATTCTGATTCCCGGAAGATTTTTGTCAGTTGAGGGATGACCCTGTAATCTTGAAGAGATTTTTCGAAAAGTAGCTAGTTCAGGCACAGGGAAATAGCCTTTTCTTGCAAGAACACTATACCAAACGGGCGAGATATGGCCATTAGAAAGAAAAAATACATCTTCCCCTTTGGCATCCATACTGAAGTTTGATGAATCTTCAGTCATCGCTTCAAAATATAAATAGGTCAGGAAGTCTGCGCAGCCGAGAGACCCGCCTGGATGTCCTGATTTCACTGCCGAAACCATTCTAACAATGTCTCTTCTTACTTGCGATGCAATTGATTTTAAGTGCTCTTTATTCATGGTTTTAATTATTGGATAGTATTGCTAACTTTACAAAACTAATTTTAATTGTCGTTTGACTTTAAATTTTCTTTGAACAATAGGCGCAACTTTTCAACGATTTTTAGGTCTTTTATGATGAAACCGAATTATTTATGAAAGTTTTATTACCCTTCCTCCTTCTACTATTCAATTGTTTTTATTCTTTAGGTCAAAACCAACTGCTTCGTAGTTATACACAAGAGGAATTAGACTTTCTTAAAAAGAATAAGGTCTCCGACTATGAAATATTAGCCTATGCTGTTGATAATGGATTGGAATTCGGAGAATATAATGAGGTAAAACACTCGAATTTGAATCATGTTTCAAATGATGTTTCAATAAAAGAAGCATCTTTTTTAGATTTCAATTTTAAAATTGAAAATCAAAATCAGTATTATTACTGGAAAGAGCAGGATAAAATTATCATGGTAAAATCTTATTGGGTTTTGAACCATGAACGAAATAGGAAGCTATAATGAGAACGATTTTATTGTTTATTCTAGGCATTGTAATATCACTAAATTCAATGTCCCAAACTGTGGTCATGGGAGAGCCGGGTTTTCCTGAGGATTCTCCAATGGATTGCAACAATTTTGGTATCGTAGGTACGAATTTTCAAGATCCCGGTGCAGGTGGGAATTATCCGCCTAATTTTAATGACACTTCGGTTTTTTGTCCAGATTTAAACCTTGGTACAAAGGCGACGATTACTTTTGCCATTAATGCTGGTTTTGAATTCAATGTTGATGGTTCTGATTTTATTCAGGTCTTCGATGGGCCCGATGCCACTGCTCCTTTGTTAGGGATTCACAATTCCGTTACGGATCCAGGTGGATTTACCTACCAAGCCAGCTGGAATAATCCATCAGGTTGTTTAACAGTTGTTTTTATTACCGATGGAGCAGGTGAGGGAACGGGTTGGGAAGCAAATGCTTCTTGTGGTAACCAATTTCAACCTTTTGAAGCGCATATGGAGGCGTATATCAATGGTACAGGTCCCGATGCAATAAATCCTACGGACACGGGATTCGTAGATCTTTGTTTTGGAGATAGTATTCTTTTTATAGCGAAGCCAATTTTCCCTAATTCTTTAGATTCTACGGGCTTTGGGTATTCTCAAAATATAAATACAGACATCGATTTTGAATGGAATATTACCGACGGAAACGTTTATCCTAATAATGATTCAATATGGTTTACACCACCTGCTAGGTCAGGCTACCTTGTTGACCTAAAAATAGAAGACCAATTTCCTTTAAACGAGCGTGTTCGCAGTAAGGTAAGGGTTTCATTGCTCCCGAGTTTTGCGGGCACAGGCCCACTTCAGGATTCGGTTTGCCTTGGAGCAAGTACGACACTTGTTGGCGGTGTTACACCTCAAGATACTGTGGGTGTTACAATTCCTCCAGGTACATTTGAGTTGGGAGGTAATTTTGCAGGCCTCACATATTTGCCGGATGGTTCCGGTCAGCAATATGAGGCACCCATTACCATTAATGGTTTCCCGGGAGGTTCTACCATTACAGACGACCAGGATCTAAATCAAGTATGTATCACTATGGAACATTCGTATTTGGGAGATTTAGAAATTTGGTTACAGTGTCCAAATGGCACCATTGTTCCCTTGGTGAATTCATTTACTGGAGGTTTTTTGCCCGGTGGTAATTCTGGTGGGGGTACCTATATGGGGGATCCCATAGATGATTCTGGCGGAGGTGGACCTGGCGAAGGATGGGAGTATTGCTTTAGTTCGGTTTTTAATGATATTAATGGATCTATAACTGACAATTTAGGAAACACCATACCAGCTCCTAATTTTGGGAATAATGGACCTTCTATAGATCCAAACGTGGTTTACCAACCTGAGGATTCTTTTAATAGCCTTATAGGCTGTCCTGTTAATGGAAATTGGACGATTTTTGTTCAGGACAACATAGGAATTGATGATGGTTATATTTTTGAATGGGGATTGTTTTTTGATGCATCTTACTTTCCAGGTCTAGGATCTTACCAAACTTCTGCAGATACGAGTTGGTGGACAGAAGACCCAACAATTATATCCGGGATGAATGACACATTGATTGAGGTTCAGCCTGACGCTGTAGGTACCTACAGTTATACGTTTAACGTCACTGACGATTTTGGGTGTCCATTTGATACGACTGTTTCGTTTACGGTAACGGAAGGTCCAGAGATTTTCCCAGATACAATAGCCTGTGATTTGGCTTTTCAAGTATCGGAAACGATTTCATTTAGTGGTGGAGAATGGTCTACATTAGATACGGCCATAACATTTAGTGATATTCTAAATAATAATCCTTTAATCACTTCTTCGTCAGGTGGATATTTCGATGTCTTCTACACCGATAATGAGTGTAATGTTACCACGGAAGCACAAATTCATTTCCCCCCATTTTTATACATTGAAATGCCTGATACGTCTGTTTGTGCTGGCACGAATTACGAACTCGTTCCTATTGTTACTGCCAATGACCTTGATTCTGGGTATGTTCCAACCCTAATTTACGAATGGGGAAATGGGTCTACAGATTCTACATTGGTGCTAAATAATGCGGGTACCTACGTGTTTACGGTATCAAATGAATGTGTTGATGTCACAGAGAACTTTACGATATTACCGAACGCCTCAATTCCTAACGACACTATTGTTTGTGATTATGCATTTCAGTTAAATGGTACTATTGCGCCAAATGGAGGTTTCTGGTCATCTCCTGATACAGAGATTTCAATAGATGGTGATGTGTTAAGTCCGGATGTTGAAACCTCAATTGCCGGGTTGTATGAACTTACTTTTACAGATCCCACATGTGCTTCAAATCAGTCAATGACAGTCTCTTTCCCTCCGAATTATAGCGTAATTGCAATGGATACAAATGTTTGTATCGGTTCTACAGTTTCCTTAAATGCACTTGGGATTCCTGACCCTATACAAGCTGGCTATCCGATTGATTATTCTCTTTTCTGGAGTAACGGTGAAGAAGGATCATCTATTACAGTTAATCAAGAGGGTGAATATATTGTTTCCTTAAATCATGCATGTGGTGAAGTCTCAGATATAGCGAGCCTAGGTATGTATGGATGTGATCTCGAAGTGCCGAATGTTCTTGTATTGTCCTCTACCGCTGGAAATGACGAGTTCTTCGTCAATTATAATGGGATTGATCAGTTTAATTGTTTGATACTGAATCGATGGGGTAATGTGATCTATGAATATACGGACCCTGCTGCATCTTGGCAAGGCACAAATAAATCAGGAAAAATTGTCAATGAGGGTACTTATTTCTATAAAATTGATGCGACCTTTGAAGGAGGGCAATCCGTACAAAAGCATGGTTTTGTAGTGCTCAAATACTAAGAATCACCTAACTTTGTATTTCTAAGAAAAAAGAATTATGAAGTCATTTGCAGAAGAAATTTTAGAAGGGATACCAGTTAAACTTCCTGCAGAAAAGCCTATCAATCCGGCAATAAATCATGCGCCAAAACGTAAAGCGATTTTAAATAGGGCAGAAAAGAAGTTAGCACTTAAGAATGCATTACGTTATTTCCCTAAAGACCAACATCCGGAATTAATAGCTGAATTTTTAAATGAATTAAATGTTTTTGGTCGAATCTATATGCATAGATTTCGTCCAGATAATGAAATCATTGCGAGACCCATCTCAGAATATCCAGGTAAGTGCGCTGAGGCAAAAGCAATTATGCTAATGATTCAGAACAATCTTAGTCTGGCGGTTGCTCAGCACCCGCACGAACTGATAACCTATGGAGGTAATGGTTCGGTGTTTCAGAATTGGATTCAGTACAGATTGACAATGAAGTATCTCTCTGAAATGACGGATGCGCAAACTTTAGTTATGAACTCTGGACACCCTCAGGGTTTGTTTCCTTCTCATAGAAACGCTCCTCGAGTGGTTATATCAAATGGTATGATGATACCAAATTACTCCAAGCCTGATGATTGGGAAAAATTTAATGCATTGGGTGTTACACAATATGGTCAAATGACAGCTGGGTCATATATGTACATTGGTCCACAGGGAATTGTACATGGGACGACTATTACGGTTCTGAATGCAATTCGAAAAATGACAAAGCCTAATGAATCAAAGGAAGGAAAGCTATTTGTGACTGCTGGGCTTGGTGGTATGTCAGGTGCACAACCAAAGGCCGGGAATATTGCAGGTGTAATTTCCGTAACAGCCGAGGTCAATGCAAAAGCAGCAAAAACGCGACATGAACAAGGTTGGGTAGACGAAGTTATAGAGGATCTTGATGCGCTTTGTATACGTGTTCGAGTAGCAAAAGAGCGAAAAGAAGTAGTCTCGATAGCCTATTTAGGAAATATTGTTGATGTATGGGAAAAGTTTGATGTTGAAAATATTCATATTGATTTAGGTTCAGACCAGACTTCATTGCATAATCCATGGGCTGGAGGGTATTATCCTGTCGGTCAAAGTTTTGAGGTATCAAATCAAATGATGGCCTCAGAACCTGAGAAGTTCAAATTAAAAGTGAAAGAGAGCTTAATACGGCATGCAGCTGCGATTCAAAGAAATACGGAGAAAGGTACTTACTTTTTTGATTACGGTAATGCCTTCTTATTGGAAGCAACGAGGGCAGGGGCGGCGCTGCGAGCTGAAAACGGAGATGATTTTATTTATCCCTCTTACGTTCAAGATATACTTGGGCCAATGTGCTTTGATTTTGGATTTGGACCATTTCGATGGGTTTGTGCTACAGGGCGACAAGAAGACCTTGATAAGACAGATGAAATTGCTTGTGTTGTTCTAGAGAAGATGATGCTGACGAGTCCTCCAGAAATTAAGCAACAAATGGCGGATAATATACAGTGGATAAAAGGAGCTCGAGAGAATCAGCTGGTTGTTGGTTCTAAAGCGAGAATTTTATATGCTGATGCTGAGGGTAGAATGAAAATAGCTGAAGCCTTTAATCAAGCTATAAAAGAGAATCAAATCGGCCCTGTGATTCTCGGTAGAGACCATCATGATGTTTCGGGAACTGATTCTCCGTATCGAGAGACTTCTAATATTTATGATGGCTCAAGATATACTGCAGATATGGCAGTTCAGAATGTTATAGGAGATAGTTTCCGCGGTGCGACTTGGGTATCTATTCATAATGGAGGTGGTGTAGGCTGGGGTGAAGTTATTAATGGAGGTTTTGGAATGCTCATTGACGGCAGTGAGCGTGCTTCAGCAAATATTAGTCAAATGCTACATTGGGATGTCAATAATGGTATTGCAAGAAGGAGTTGGGCTCGCAATGAGAATGCAAATTTTGCAATTGCAAGAGCCATGGAGCGTGAGCCTCTATTGAGGGTTACTATGCCCGAAAGCGTTGATAACGATTTATTTTCTGATTTAGATATTGGATGATTAAGCCAAAATGGTTTGGTGGGTATAATATGCTGATTTTATTGATGCTTTTATTATACACACCGCTTGTCATATTTGGAGGTTTTGGCACTTCAGATGACCTATCTTTAGTTGCCCATATTGGACCAGATTATTTGCAGGACTTGAAATATAGTCTTTCGCGTTCAGGTCATATCTCACGTCCCATTTATGGCTTCGTTCAATCAACGAGTCTCCATTTATTTGGTGGAAGTTATTTGCTTTACGGTATTTTTCGTTTAGTTCTGTGGGGATGGCTCCTTTACCTTGCGTATGCTGTTTTTAAAAAGCCATTAGGTAATAAGACAACTTTGTTGTTCTTGTATTTTTTGTCTTTCCCGATATTTTCTTCATCTCAGCTTTTTAATGCCATGCAGTTGGGTTATATATTATCGATTATTTTTTACCTATTGGCGCTTAAATTAGTTTTCGATCAAAAACGAAAGCACAATTCTAGTTTTTATGGTGTCTATTTTTTTTGGTCCTTTTTGGCCTTGCTTTCCTGCGAAATTGTATTCCCTTTATTTGTATTTCCTTTATTTGTTTTTTGGAAAAATAAAAAGGACACTCGGTTATTTAAGAATATAAGTATTACTACTGTTGCGGTATTTATCGTCTTATTGATTTTGAAGTTTATTATCGGTCCGTTGTATCAGATTGGAGATGACGTATATGGTTTTTCTTTTTCCAGTCATTCAATTTTACAAGGAGTCTATTATATTTTTGCTTTATGCGCTGAAATTCCCTTGCTGATTATCGAAGTTATTCCTTTTTATTTTTCTGAACCATTGTTGTGGTTGAGTCTTCTGGTTGTTCCCTTTATACGTTCATTGAAATTTGAGCTCGAAATAAAACAAGATAAAAGAATTATTACTGCCTCAATAAGCACGATACTTGCGTGTAGCTTTATCTTTATATTATCTGATTATCCGGCTGTCACTTATGGTTTATACAATAAGATGCTTCTTCCGAGTCATTTATTTATCGCACTTATTTTTTCTGTACTTAGTGTATTTATGCTCCGCGGTAAATTTTATGGATTTTCTTACTTACTTGCAGTCCTGTGGTTTGGGTCAATGCAAATGCAAGTAATCAATTCAATTCGTTCATGGGATTTGAGAAGTAAAGTCTTAGATGATGTAACACCCGTAATAAATGCTATTGAAAACCCTAATGACTTTGTTTTTGTAGAGGTGCCTTATTTCTTACCGACAAATTATAATAATGAGCCAGTTTTTTCTTTGCATGATGATTTTCAAGGCGGTCTTTATCTAAAGGGCGTTACAAATCCTCTAAAGCAGACCTTTCCTTTCTCCTCAAAAATGCTTGAAGACAAGAATTATTGGCCAAATCATAATATTTTAAATGTGATACGTTCTAATACTATCGAACAGGTCAGTTGTATAAAGACATCGAATGGTCTTGCAACTTTTTTTCGATATAAAAATATAGATGCTTTTCGTAATGCCAGATTTTCTAAAGTAAAAGTGGAATGTCCAAGAGCTGAATTGCGTTCGTTTATTTCTAATTCCTTATTTCATTGATGAAGCTTGTCGTATTTATTTTGTTCATTTTTTCGGTTCATACAATTACATATGGTCAAGCGTTACCTGACACAATACCGATGAATCGCATAAGGATTTTGGCCTCTCACAATAGTTACAAAAGAAAACCTAACCCCCGCGTTTTAGATTTTTTAAAGAGATTTGAATCTAAACTAGGACCTGAAAACAATCCTGATTTTATTGACTATGGGCACTTGTCATTTAAAAAGCAATTTAATGACTACGGGATAAGGGGCATTGAATTGGATGTGAACTATGATCCGAAAGGAGGACATTATAAAAGACGTCGTGTAAATCTATTTCTTTTCGGTCAAAAACAACGAATAAAAGATAAAACGCTAAAAGAACCTGGATTTAAGTTACTGCATATCTCTGATGTGGATTTTGAGACCAATTATTTGACATTTAATTCAGCATTACTTGAGTTACGTTCTTGGAGCGAGGCACATCCCAATCACTTACCTATTTATATCAATATTGAGGCGAAAGGTTCACATCTCGGAGATGAATCTAGAACTTTACAAAGGCTCGGTTTTAAGAAATGTATTCCTTTTAATACCAATGCATATAAAGAACTTGAGTCGGAAATAAGAGCGGTGTTTACTGAGGATCAAGTGTTTTCGCCAAGCGATTTTAAAATAGGGTATTCGACGCTGAGAGAAAGAATAAATACAGAAGGATGGCCGTTATTAACACAGATTAAAGGGAAATTTATTTTTATTCTTGAGGGAAATAATAATCACTTATATAAATCCTTTTTGAATCCTTTAATGTTCCAATATGGCACGCAAGATGACGAGAATACGATTTTCCTTCTGCGCAACAACGCTGTTTCTAGTGAGGTAGATATTCAAAAGCTGTCTCAAAGTTTTATGGTTAGAACGAGATCAGATGCAGGTACAGTGGAATCCAGAGCAAACAGTTATCAAACTTGGGAGGCTGCCAAACGCAGCGGTGCTCAAATTATATCGACTGATTACTACATGGAAGATTCACGTTGGAGCTCCTACAAAGTAAGTTTCCTAAATGGCCTATTCGAGATCCTTAAACCCTAGTTTCTTATATTCAATTGAAGTAACTTTCTGTTGTCGATAACATTTGCCCGTTGATACAAACCATTAATCAAGTAACTTTCCTCAGAACGTTGTCTGTTTTGACTAAAGGTAATAGGTGTTTTAACTAATTTGGTAATTAGTTCTTTGTTCATTACATCCTTTTCAACTTGGAAGCTTTTTTTCTCAACAGGAACTGCTGTCGTTGTCAAGAATATTTTGTAAACACCATTTTTTCCGACCATTGGAGGAAGTGATATATTTTCCTTATTATTTTTCGCAGCATACAGTGCGCCTGCGACCTTAGGGTCAATATTGTTAAGGCTTTTGAGTGAAATGCTTGCAGTTTGTATTTTGATGTTCTGTTCCTCTGAAATATCTTGAATAGAATTACTTCCAAAATCTTTAACGATTAATTCAGATTTTTTGGCGTTGATGTATGCCGTTCTCATTTCTTCCTCAACCTCATTGAAGCTTGGAGCTCCTTTTGATCTTGAAGAATAAACCATACCAATGACATAAGTATTCTTATCTCTAATTGGTCTTCCAACCAATGTGCCGACTTTAGAACCTTCTTTATAAGCTGCACGAATCAATCTATCTCCGGCATTTAAGCTGTTTAAGTAGGTAGCAGGGACAATTGGGTTATTGTCAACTAATTTAAGTGATCTTGCTCTGTAGGATTGCTCTTGAACAACAGAATCAAAGAATTTTCTTATTTCTTTTGGCGAGTTGAGCTTTTCAGTCCCTTGATAAAGCGCACTTAGTATATTGTCAGATTCTTTTTCTTTGGCATTCATTGTTTCTTCTGAAGGTTTAAATTCTTTAAAGATTGTAGCCAGTTTAGGTAGGTTTTTTTCATCTTTTTCAACAACTTCTACGATGTGTGTTCCAAGACTCGATTGAATAACAGATACTGATCCCGCAACGTTTCCTGCACAGAATTCAGAAATTTCTTTACCATAGAATTTTGTTCTTGTTTGTTCTGGATAAATCAAGGTGAGTTCCAAAAGGTTGTCAAATTCAATACTTACATCCGCAGAATTTGCTTTCGCTAGGCTTTCAAATGTTGCGTTTTTATCATTTGATGCTTGAATTTCTTTCAATAGACCATTAGCCAATACTACTGTTGCTGCTGAATCTCTATCTGCACTAACCTGAAGTAAAATATGCCTTGCTTTAATTCGTGCAGGTGTTTTTCCAATTACTTTTGATACCGCGTAATAGTCAAGTCCATTGGTTTGTGTTTTCATTTTTGGACCACATGCGTATGGGCCAACAATTGCTCCGATTTCAGCGTTTGCAAATGTTGAGTCCATGGTTTTTGGATAGGTGAATAAATCATCTGCTTTGAAATGCCCTTCAGGAACGAATGTAGAACGTGAATTAAAGAACGATAATTTAATGTCACTTTTAGAATTAGAATATATTGTATCATTACTAGCGTTAGCTAAGCCATTTTTAAAATTTTCAAATTTGGCGTTGAAGTCAGATGTGTCTTTTGATGAAGGTGCTTCGTCGATACTAAAAAACTTAACCACTTTATAAGCTTCATTACTTTGATATCTTGCGTCCCATTTATGAGCGGAGAAGTAAGTTGCAAGGTCCGCATCTTTTACTTCTATGTTTTCATTTGGTATTGCGTTGTTATTTTTCAATAAATAATCAATATCCTTTCTAAGGTTCTTATTATTAAAATCGTCTTTTGCCTCAAGGCTCGAAACGTAAAGCCCTTGTGTAACAACTTCTAAATACTTTTGATTCATTCTTTGATTTGAATAGTAGCGTTTCACACCATCCCATCTTGCTTTGTCTTTTTTAATATCATCAAGCTGTTGTTTTAACTTAACGCGACCATCTATTTTGGATTGTTCAGTAATCTGACCCGTTAGAGAGTCTGTAAAGAAAGAACGTATGTTCTGATCTGGGCAAATATCGAAACCGTCAGTAGCCATTAAATAACTATTCAGCTCTTTATCAGAAATTGAAATACCAAGATCTTGGTACTCTTTTGACATAATCATTGAATCAATGAGTATTGGCCATGCATTATCTTGAAACTTCGAACGCAGGTATTCATATCTATTCATATCCACCTTCTCTCCAAAAACATGACCTACGCCGTATTCTCCAGTTGAACCAGCACCTCCGCGTGTACTAAAGAAATCACCCGCTATAAATGCAAGTAGCGCAAGACCGATAATGATTACAAGTAGAACTGACTTTTCTCTGATTTTCCCTATTAGTGCCATAATCTATAATAATTTTAGTCTGCAAACATACTAAGATTAAATGAGAAAACTGTAGTGAAACCAATAAAAAAAGGCCTATCGGCCTTTTCCTTTTCCTGCCGTTTTTGAAGGGGTTTTTGGGTTAGGGACCTCCTTGCTATTTGAACTATTATTTGGCTTGTTCGACTTTATATTAGAGGGCTTAGGTGTAGGTTTTTTGGTGTTCGATCCTCCTTTGTTTTTTTGTGTTGAGGTTGTCGGGGTAATGGATTTATTATTTTGTCCTGCTTTATTACCATTTGTACCCATGTTACTTGAGCCATTACCTTGATTTTCGTCATCTGTATTACCACTAGGATCATTTTGTCCATTTGGACCACCACCACCTTGTCCAGGATTCGAAACATCGACGCCATCGGTATTGTTTCCGTGACCGTTGTTACTATTAGAATTTCCAGAATTATTATTTCCATTAGAACCATTCATTCCGTTGTTTCCGTTTGAACCATTATTTCCTGTTTGGTAAATTACCTTAATATCAGAGTTCGCTATTCCGCATGTATTAGCAATCTTTATCGAAAACGTGTTGTTGCCTGGTACTAAATTGACAGTTGTCGTCAATTCATCTGTATTACTATTGTAATTAAAACTAATAGGTGATCCGTTTAGTTTTAGTGTAATACTTGACGCGGTAAAGGCATTGTTTGCCAACACTTGTAAAGTGAATGTGCCATTTGTTACCACTGTGTTTACAAGTGCAGGATTAATCCAGTTTACCGATGGGTTTTTACATCGTAGGATTGAGAACTCCTTCGCATCAGAACCGCATGGGCTTACTGCGTAAACAGAGATTGTGTTTGAACCATTATTTAAAGGAATCAAGCCCGATAGGTTTCCATTATTAATTTGAAAGTTTGAAGGAGCTATCGCATGGCCATTAACTGTTATTGTAATATTGGTATTCGCTGCATAGTTTTGAATAAATGCATTTAATTGGACCTGTGCAGTCATTACTACAGATGGGGTGCTCGGATTCATGACGATTTGAGGTGTTAGACAAGGCTCATAAGAAATAGAGATGTTTTCAGTGTCCTCACCACATGGGTTTTTAGCTCTGATAATTATGTTGTTTTGACCATCAGAAAGCATGACTTGAGTTTTGACTATACCATTGTTAAAGGCAAAAGGAATAGAAGTGCCACCATTTAAAACCGTAATCTGTCCCTGATTGGTGATATTCGTCAATTTCGCAATGACTTGAACCTTTTGGCTCGTACTCTCATGTGAGCTACTCGCCGGTAATTTTAAGCTTATATTCGGAGCTTGACAATCGTCATATACTACCGTCAAGTTCGCGCTTGCACTCCCACATGGGCTATTTACTGAAACCGTAATCGTATTCAATCCTGGGTTAAGGGTTAAATTGCTTAATAAATTCCCTTGCATAAAGGAGTAGTTGAGGTTTTGTCCGTTTTGTTTCACTGAAATATACTGGGACTGAGTTACATTACTCAACTGTGCTACTAGAGAGTAAGAAGGATTAGTTAAAGAAACATTTGTACCTCCACTTAAAGAACCCAAACTTGCGATTGTAATGGTGGGGTCTTTACAATCATTATAAATGATATGTAATGTTTCGACCGCTGTCCCACAGTCATTTGTAGCGCTCACATTAAAATAGTTATCACCAGGTATTAGTGCAATGTTTCCGTACAGGGTTTTATTTTGTGCATTGAAAATGAGGCCTTGCATACTATTCCCATTCAATTTGTAAGTGATATTTTGGGCTCCAAATATTTCATTAATTGTAAGATTCAAACCAAGACTCGATTGAGTTGTCACAAGTCCTGATTGAATTCCATTGAATACAATCGAAGGTGCAGTACAATTCTCAAAATCAATTGTGAATACCTCGGAATCAGTTCCGCATCCGTTTTGAATATCAACTGAAATGGTATTAATTCCCGGTGCTAAAACTACAGAAAAGCTAAGCAAGTCATTCATATATGAAGCAGCTGATATATTCATAAGCTTACCGTTAACTTTGATTTGAATGTTATTCTTGCTTACATCTGTGCCTGTTATTTGAATATCAATATTTTGATTTTGAATATTCGTAGTTGCTCCTGAAGCTGTTGGGTGAATCAACTCTATAACAGGAGGTTCACATAGTTCGTAAATTATTGTGCTGCTAATAGTCCCTTGTCCGCAGTCGTTAGCAAAATCAATTTGAATATTGTTTTGCCCTGGGGTCAGTGATAGATTGCCTTGTAAAAGTCCAGTTGAAGGGTTGAAGTTGAAACCAAATAACTGATTGTTGTTTACAAAAAGTCTGATCAGTCCAGCATCCGTTATCCCAAGAATATTTGCTTGAATTAAAAGACTAGATGACGCCACAGTTGCTGTTGATAATGGATTAACAAAGGTTCCTGAAGGTGCTGAGCAATTTGAATATTCAACGTTTAATCGATCAGTGTCACTTCCGCAGCTATTTGAGGCAGTGATGAAAAATGTATTATTCCCTTCGGTTAGCGCAACAGATGCTGTTAACGTTTTAGAATTCATGTCAAAGTTAAAAGGTACCGAGAGCTGATTTATATTGGTAAATACAATCTCTGAGGCACTACTTACATTAAGGATTTGAGCATTAACGATGAGGACACCTTCGTTTACTTGTGCATTGTTTGCGTTTAAAACATTCACTACTGGAGCTTGGCACGGCGTGTTGGTGAAGGTGATGTTTATTTGATCTGTATCTCCACCACAGTTGTTAATTGCTGAAATGTAGAATGTATTTGTTCCCTCTGATAATGGAACTGATGCCGTCAAGGTCTTTGAATTAAAGTCATAATTAAATGGCAAAACTACTTGGTTCGTATTTGTGAGCTTTATTTCTGAGATGTTGTTGACATTTTCAATCAGCGCACTGATTGTTATTACACCTTGACTCGCTGATGAATTATTACTGTTAATGACATTAACTTCTGGTGAAGGACAACTTATATTTGTATGTTGTACCGTTATTTGTTCAGAATCACCGCCGCAACTATTTGCAGCCGAAATGAAAAACAAATTGTTTCCTTCTACGAGATTAACAGTTGCAGAAAGCATTTTTGTATTTACATCGAAATTAAAGGCAAGTTGCACTTGATTTGCGTTAGTTAATTTTATTGCTGATGCGTTATTAACATTTTCGATTTGTGCACTAATGGACATCGTACCATCACTAATTGAATTGTTATTAGATGTTAAGATATTGACGATTGGAGAAGGGCAGCTTGTGAATCCAGAAGAAGAACTTGTTGTATTTTGTACGTTTAGACGTGCCATATCACTACCACAAGACGTTTTAGCATTTATAAAAAAGGTATTATTCCCAGGTGCTAATGTTACTGTTGCGGTCACTTTATTCGTAAATGAATCGTAATCAAATGGAAGAGGCATCTGATTCATGTCCGTAAGTTTTATATCACCAACAGAACTTACGTTCGTTAATTGGGCTTCGATAGTCATTGTGCCTTGACTTGATGATGTGTTATTGGTATTTAGAATATTTACAACAGGAGAAGGACAACTCGTAAATCCTGAGGATGAATTGTTAGAGGAGGTTGGTGGTTTTGGATTTGGGCGTGGAGTACGCGAGGTGTTTCCTGAACCCCCAAGTCTAAATCTTATAAATGCAGAGGTGTAATGGTATAAATCATTTTCAAGCATCGGCGTTTCTGAAACATAACCATCAAACTGGTCCCCACGCGTAAATGTAGTTTTATGTTCTAGACCGATGGATGTTTTCCCAAAATCATAGGCAAGTCCAAAACCAAGACTCGGCATGAAAAGCTTTTGCTTGCGGATTAGATCTGTTTCGAAGTCAAAATCCAAATCATTATTCAGCATTTCAGTTTCAGAATATAATTCAGCCTCATTAAACTCATTTAATGAAGTCAAGTCTGCTTTGATTGTTTTCCACGAAAAGCCTAAGCCTCCAAAAATGTATGGGTCAAATCCAGTTTTCTCACGAATTTTATTCAAGTGAATGACCAGCTCAAGACTTAAACGTCTGAGATCTGTATAGTAATTAGGTATGAAGCCACCATATTGTGTATTGTAAAGATCATAAATATCTTGTGCGTTATCGTTAATAGAAGTCATAGATGAATCAAGTTCTGAATTTTGCCCATACCAGTGGCCATGCAAGTAGCGCCCTCGCAAGTCAAAACTTAGTAGCTTACCGTAATCATAGTTGTAGGATTTACCAAGAAATATACTCCAGCCCGTTGGACTCGTAGACCTTCCTTCAAATGCTTCTCTGATAGCGAATGAATTGTCAACATCAGAACTACTCCAAGTAATCCCAGTATTGAATCCAATAAACCATTTTGAATCGTAATTGCTCTTGTTTTTTTGTCCATATAGACCTCCAAACATTAAAAAAGTAAAAACTAATAGGTATAAATTTTTCATAGTAATAGGTGTTTTGCTTGCTATTGGAATTATTGTGCCAAATTAAATAAAATATAAACGCTAAGACAAGTGACTTGACCTTCTCAACTTAAAAGGTAGATTGACATTACGTTTTAGCGATTTGTTAAAGTTTTGTTATTTTAATCTATGGATAGTATTCGTAGGATTTGAATCTAACAATGGAGATAAAGTTCGTTCCGGGGTTTCTGCGAATGATGGAATACAATAGTTGTGTTTTGTTATCATAAACAAGTTGTAACTCATCAATTAATGTTCCCATTTTTTTATGCAGTCGTTCTTTTAGGTTCCCAAACGGATCATAGGCAAAAGAGATACTCTCAACAGCTTCTGCATTTTTATTGTAGAAGGTTTTTATGGTGTCTAAATAGCCTTTTTTGTTGTAGTTATATTTTTTCGTTGAGATTGTACCACTTCTTTTAAGTTTTTCTTGGCTTGATATTAGGTAGCCATCACCATCATTTTGTTTTGATGAAATGAGATAAGGTAAGCCGTATGAATTGTATGTCGTTTTTTTGTTGTTATAATAACTGAAGGATTCTTGATTTACTTGGATGCTCTTTGTCGTTATTCCGAATTCATCTATTGCTACCCTATAATTTGTGATATTTATGATTCGTCCCAGGCTATCGTATTGAAGTTTTTGCTCCGTAACACCGGCATATTCTGTTTTTTTTATGGACGAAATTTGCCCATTTGAGTTAAAATTGAAGAAGTGCACTGTTGTGTCTAATTTCTTCCCATTCCATTTTAAATCGACCAATGAAATCATTCTTCCTAATTTATCAAACATGTAGCTATACGAACCAGGGACTTCGCGAATTAAATCACCATCTTTTTTAAAAGAATAGGTGCCAGTGATTTTCTTGATTTTATTGTTTACAATAAATTGAGCATTGAAGAATTGATTTTCACTAAAAGCTTCTCCATTTTGATTAAGGACCATCTGACAATGCATTGAGAAAGCAGCGAAAAACGCCAGCGTTGAGAAAATAAGACGGTTGATCAATTTCAAAATTTAAGCCAAATTAGTGAGCAGGTTTTTCCAGCCCAATTGCTGATTTAGGATATGTTCAATTTCATCTAAAGAGACTCGTTCTTGTTTCATGGAATCACGGAACCTGATAGTTGCTGTATTATCATCTTTTGTTTGATGATCAATGGTGACGCAAATAGGAGTGCCTATAGCATCTTGTCTTCTGTATCTTTTACCAATAGAATCTTTAATATCTATTTGGAAATTGTAGTCAAACTTAAGCTTATTTGCCAGGTCATTTGCAAGTTCGGGCAGGCCATCTTTTTTAACAAGTGGTAAAATAGCGACTTTAACGGGTGCCAGTGGTGCTGGTATTTTCAGAACAACTCTTGATGCGTTATCGTCAAGGATTTCTTTGGTAAATGCGGCACTTAGTACAGCCAGAAACATCCTATCAAGTCCAATAGAGGTTTCAATAACATATGGTACGTAGCTTTCGTTGCGTTCTGGGTCAAAATAACTTAATTTTTTATTAGAATGTTTTTCGTGCTGTTTCAAGTCAAAATCTGTTCTCGAGTGAATCCCTTCAAGTTCTTTGAAGCCCATAGGGAAGTCGAATTCTATGTCACATGCGGCATTGGCATAGTGCGCGAGTTTAATATGGTCATGGAATCGATGCAAGTCTTCGCCTAGGTTAAGATTTTTGTGCCATTTTTCTCTTTGGGTTTTCCAATAGTCGTACCATTTTAATTCTTCTCCAGGTGGAACAAAAAATTGCATTTCCATTTGCTCAAATTCACGCATTCTAAATATAAATTGTCTTGCGATAATTTCATTTCGAAAGGCTTTCCCTATTTGAGCGATTCCGAATGGGATTTTCATTCGCCCTGATTTTTGCACATTTAGGAAGTTTACAAATATACCCTGAGCGGTTTCAGGTCTGAGGTATATTGTTGAGGCATCTCCAGCAACTGAACCCATTTCAGTTGAAAACATAAGGTTAAATTGTCGCACTTCAGTCCAGTTTTTTGAACCTGAAATTGGACATGAGATTTCTAGCTCAACAATAAGAGCTCTGAGTGCTTCTAAATCATTTTCTTCTAATGATTTTTTCATTGAAGCTTCAATATCATCTATTTTCTTTTGGTTTCTAAGCACATTGGGATTGGTTTTTCTAAATTCAATTTCATCAAATTGATCTGCAAAACGTTTTTTCCCTTTGGTTATTTCTTTGAGAATTTTTTTGTTAATCTTCTCCATGTGTTCTTCTAAAAGAACGTCAGCTCGGTATCTTTTTTTTGAGTCTTTATTATCAATTAAAGGATCATTAAAAGCATCGACATGTCCTGAGGCTTTCCATGTAGTAGGATGCATAAATATGGATGCGTCAAGACCAACAATATTTTGGTGCATTTGTGTCATAGACTTCCACCAATATTGTTTTATATTATTCTTGAGTTCAGCCCCCAACTGCCCATAGTCATATGTAGCTGCAAGTCCATCATAAATTTCTGATGAAGGAAATACAAAGCCATATTCCTTTGCATGCGAAATTATTTCCTTGAGCTTATCTTGTTTTTGTTCCATGAAACAAAGATAGTGCAGTTCTGTACTTTTTGATGAATTATGACATAAATTATGAAGGAATAATATGTTAAATTAGCCTATGATTTTACATCTGAATGAAACTGACTTTATAAATACCGGAAAACCTATCGATTTATCTATAGAGTTGAGAGCCGAAGAGGATAGTCTAAAGGCTTGGGGGCAGGGAAGTCCCATTATTGCACCGGTGCGCGATGGTAATTTTATTGGTAGTGTTGCTGAGGGAGGTGTTGTTAACTTTAAGAATATTTCGTTTAATCCACATGCCCATATCACTCATACTGAATGTTGTGGACATATCACTGAAGCATTTCATTCTATAAATGATGGTTTAAAGCAGTTTTTTTTTAACGCTCAACTGATATCTTTCGTGCCTGATCAACAAAATGAGGACGAAGTAATCACTTTGGAACAGCTTAAGTCTGTCCACTTAAATAAAGATGTCGAAGCCTTAATCATAAGAACAATCCCCAATTCAGACCAAAAAATCACAAGAGCGTATACAGGGACAAATCCGCCATATCTTGATGCTAAAATAGCTACCTATTTAATTGCGCATGGAATTGAACATGTATTGGTTGACCTCCCTTCCGTTGATAGAGAGCAGGACAACGGTGCTTTGGCTTTTCATCATGCGTTTTGGGAAGTTCCTAAGGCTACTAATATGAAACGGACAATTACAGAATTCATATACGTCCCGAATAATATTTTAGACGGTTTATTTATTCTTGAGCTTCAAATGAGTTCTTTTCGAAATGATGCTTGCCCGAGCCGACCGGTATTATATTCTATTGAACGAAACTAAACTGGCTATGAACCAGGAGTAAGGACAGGGCTTCTCACACAGTTGGTCCATGGTGGACCTTGCTAAAACTATTAAACTCTTATCATTAGATGATACAAATCTAGCTTCTCCAAGCAAGATTTTAAGTGTTGCGTGAGAAGGGACCTGTTTTATCCTTAGATCAAAGTTATGAAAAAAGTATCAATTTCAAGAGGTTGTCAATGATTTTATAAATCTTTAACGAATACGTTTAAAATAAAAAAGGCCAATTAAGGCCTTTATTATTGATTGTTTGTGTTACTGCAAGTAATTAAATAAGGTACAGGAACTTCTCATGCAATGACCCAAGTGGGTCGACTAAAACTATTAAACTCTTATCAAACTAGAAATAAACTGCTTCTCCAAGCAGTTGAATTTTGCATAAGAAGTTGCCTGTGTCTCTCCTTATTTCATAACTAAGTTAGCTACTTAAATTAGCTGTAAAGGGTTCAATGAATATTCAGCACTTTCAATTGAAGAAAGTAGCCCGTTTATTTATTATTGGCCTGTAGAAAAGAAAAAAGGCCTCGAAAGGCCTTTATATTGATTATTTGTGCTACTGCAATTTTGTTTAAGGTACAGGAACTTCTCATGCAATG
>JAQXCN010000002.1 GCA_029251865.1 Crocinitomicaceae bacterium
GGGGCTTTTGAAAACTCCTGAACGCGTTGCTAAAGCAATGAGATTTTTAACCAACGGTTATGAAGTTAATCCTGACGATATTGTAAAGCAAGCCATATTTCACGAAGAATATTCAGAAATGGTACTTGTAAAGGACATTGAAATTTATTCGTTGTGCGAACACCATGTTTTGCCTTTTTTTGGAAAGGCGCACATAGCGTACATACCGAACGGTAAAATTGTAGGTCTAAGTAAAATACCTCGTGTGGTTGATTCTTTCTCGAGAAGACTTCAAGTACAAGAGCGCCTCACCCTAGAAATTCGAGACTGTTTGCAAAGAACGTTAAAGCCAAAAGGCGTTGCTGTGGTATTGGAATGCTCTCACATGTGTATGCAAATGCGTGGCGTTCAAAAACAAAATTCAGCCACAACTACAAGTGCATTTACAGGATTATTTTTAAATAACGATTCAACTCGAAAGGAATTTATAAATTTGATTAAATAAAACATTTGAATGAACACTATTTTTGAAAACAGCCAAGTACAAAATTCTTCAGCTTCTGTAAAAACGTTTTTTAGATCTGTTTACACCTACATGTTTGCGGCATTAGGGATTTCAGGACTCATTGCATTTCGCGTAGGAAATGACCCTGCACTTTTTACAGATTATTTCATTTCGTCAACGGGAGGTTTTAATCCTTTATTTTACGTTGTGATGTTTGCACCTTTGGGATTGTCTTTTGTTATTCAATGGGGATACGATAGATTATCGATGCTTTCCTTGACCTTGTTATTTGTTTTGTACTCGGGATTAATGGGCTTAATGCTTTCCTCTATTTTCTTGGTATATGATATGCAGTCCATCGCAAATACCTTTTTTGTTACCGCAGGATCTTTTGGAGGAATGGCAATTTTAGGCTACACAACCAAAACTGATTTAAGCAAGTTAGGAAGCCTTCTCTACATGGTATTAATCGGTATGATTATAGCCTCAGTTGTGAATGTTTTTGTGGGCAGTGATTCTATGGGATTCATTATTGCTTGCCTTGGTGTATTTGTATTTACAGGTTTAACGGCATACCACATGCAAAAACTTAAAGAACTTGCACAGAATGCACAACTCAATAACGAACAAAAAAATAAAATCGCACTCATCGGAGGACTTACGCTTTACGTCCTTTTCATTAATCTTTTCCTATCATTACTGAGAATACTAGGCGGAAGAGATTAATCGCAGAATCTTGTCGAGCGAATAAACCTTTTAATTATTTTTGTAAAAAAAACACGCTATGTCCGATAACTTTTTTGAAGAATCAACCAATGCTGTAGGTACCATCGTAACTGTTTTATTACTGGGTATCATTATCAGTATCTTAATGTGGGGTTAATCCTCTAATTACATGCCCTTTAATGCTGTTTTCGCACACATTATAAAAAAACGGCTTCCGAGAATATCAAAATACGCGTCCTCCCCTATTGTATGCCAACAGGAGATCCTTAAGAACCTGCTTGAGAAGGCGAGAAATACTGAATTTGGCTCAGCCCATCAGTTCTCGACCATCACTACGATTGAATCCTTTAAGTCGCACGTACCACTCAGTGACTATGACGCTTTATATCCTTTAATCAAAAAACAAATTGATGGCCAACCGAATGTTTTATGGCCAGGAAAAACAATTTGGTTTGCGAAATCGTCCGGTACGAGCGCTAAGACGTCGAAATTACTGCCCATAACATCAGACTCTTTGTACGAAAATCATTACGCCGGAGGCAAAGACCTTCTTGCGCTTTACTATAAAAACCATTCGAATAGAAAGCTTTACAATGCAAAACACCTCATCATAGGTGGAAGCACAAAAATCAATACGCAAAAGAACAATACTAAAATCGGTGACCTCTCCGCATTCATAGTTGAAAATCTTCCCTGGTGGACAGAAATCAGAAGGACGCCTAAAAGAGAAATTGCCTTGATGGACGATTGGGAGGAAAAACTACATAAAATGGCAAATGCCACGATTAATGAAAATATATGTATTGTTGCAGGTATGCCCAGTTGGACAGTAGTTCTTCTTGAAAAGGTATTAGAAATTACTGGAAAAAAACATATTCACGAAGTCTGGCCAAACCTCGAATTATATATTCATGGAGGCATGAATATCGAACCCTATATGGAGAGATTCAACAAAATCCTGCCCCTTCCGAAAATGAACTATGTTCAGTCATACAACTCATCTGAAGGCTATTTTGGACTTCAGGATCGTAAAAATGAAGATGATATGCTGCTCCTAACAGATGCTCAGATTTTTTATGAATTCATACCTATGGACCAGTTCAAAGAACTAAAATCTGAGAATGTCATTGGCCTTGAAGCTATCGAAGCAGGTGTTGATTACGCCATTGTAATTTCGACTTCGGCTGGGTTATGGCGCTACATAATAGGTGACACAATACAGTTTACCTCCATAAAACCTTACCGTTTTCAAGTTACAGGCCGCACAACACATTTCATTAATGCCTTTGGTGAGAAAACAATTATAACCCATGTTGAAAAGGCATTAACGAAAGCAGCGAGAAATCAAGAGGTTTATATTGCCGACTTCACAGTTGCTCCCTATTATTCGAGTAAAAAAGGCTCAGGTGGTCATGAGTGGGTTATCGCACTGGAAAACAAAGAACAATTGAACACAGAACAATTCGAGTCTGCAATTGATGATAATATGAAAGCAATAAACGACGACTATCAAGGCAAAAGAAAAGGAAATATTAACATGCTGAAGCCCAAATTTAACTACGTTGAGAAAGGAGTTTTTGACCTTTGGTTGAAAAGCAAAAATAAATTGGGTGGCCAACACAAAATACCAAGAGTTCAGAATGACCGTTTAATGATTGAGGAACTTCTTGATTTAAATGAAAAAACGCAAGGAAATTCCTAAATTTATATATGATAAGATTCCTTTTATCTTTTTTTCTATTTGTCTTTTCACTGCACTTAACCGGGCAAACGAAATTCATTGAAAGCAAAGAAAAATACATCATTCCAAAAGACCTCGACTGGATTCCAGATGTTATCGGCAATATTCTTTTTTTCAATGAGAATAATTTATATAAGGCCCAAAATAGTCAACTACCTAAATTTTCTCAGAGTATTCGGGCAACTGGCGAAATCACACAACTTATTCCTATAAATGCGTTTAAGACCATATTATTCTCTCAAGACCAACAACAAATTTGTGTTCTTGACAACACCTTTAGTATAAATGGAGAATGCATTGATTTAGAAGATTTTAATATCCAGAATGCAACCCATTGCGCCGTCTCATCCCGCTCAAATATGCTTTATGTATATGACACCTTTAACAGTACTCTATACCTCATAGACCTTTTACAAAAGCTTGTTATTCAAAGTGTTTTAAATGTAAACGCCCTTGTTGCTATTGAACTAAAAATAAAAAGTTGTCGTGAACACAATAACGATTTTTATTTGTTGACAGAAAACAATACGGTTTATGTATTTGATATGTTTTTAAACTTAAAAGGTCAGCTTAAGCAGCCGTATACAAGCCTTAACTTTTGGCAAGATTACATCCTAACCCAGAAGGAAGATACCATTCATTTTAATTCATTAAAAAACAAAGAAATGAACTATTCAATTGCGGCACCTTTCGCAGAGACACTTAAGGTTGAAGGAAATTCTTTTTATTTTAGTAATCAGGGAGTGATAACTACCTACGAATTAAAATCTGAATAATCGATTAGCGTAAGCCCAATTATACTAATTTAGCGAAGCGAAAAAATACAAATTATGCACATTGCCGTTGCCGGAAATATAGGATCAGGAAAAACAACTTTAACGAATATGCTTTCAAAGCATTACGGATGGGAGACACACTTTGAAGATGTCGAACATAATCCTTATTTAAACGATTTTTATCACGACATGCAACGCTGGTCATTCAATCTTCAGATTTATTATTTAAATAGCCGATTTACACAGGTCCAAGAAATTCAATCAACGGAAAATACAGTTATTCAAGATAGAACAATCTATGAAGATGCTTTCATCTTTGCACCAAACCTTCACTCTATGGGGTTGATGACTACGCGTGATTTTGAAAACTATTTTTCGCTTTTTACACTTATGGATTCTTTTGTATCTCCACCAGACCTTCTTATTTACCTAAGAGCAAGTGTTCCGACACTCGTGAATCAGATTCAAATGAGGGGGCGTGATTATGAGGAAAGTATCCGCCTAGATTATTTAAAGCGTTTGAATGAAAGATATGAGGCCTGGATATCTACCTACGATAAAGGAAAATTACTCATTATTGACATAGACAATAATAGGTTTCCAGATAATCAAGAAGATTTAGGTCAAATTATCAATTCAATAGACGCCGAAATTAACGGTCTATTCTAAAATATGATTGTAGTTACAGGTGCGGCCGGCTTTATTGCAAGCTTTCTTGTTGAAGCATTGAATAGTTCAGGTAAGGACAACATCATTCTGGTTGACGATTTTTCTCGCCCTGATAAAGAGAATAATCACAAAAACCTCAAATACCAATCTAAAATTGAGCGATCAGATTTTGTGCATTGGTTTTCTGAACATTATGCTTCTATTGATTTTGTTTTTCATCTTGGTGCAAGAACAGATACGACCGAAATGAATTACGCCATTCACGAGGAATTGAATGTACAATACAGCAAAGATATCTGGACTGTTTGCACGACGCGTAAAGTTCCTTTAATATACGCCAGTAGTGCTGCTACATACGGAATGGGCGAACATGGTTATGAAGACAATCATGACGTTGTTGCAAAACTCAAACCGCTTAATCCTTATGGTGATTCAAAGAATAATTTTGACAAATGGGTCTTGAATCAAAATACTACCCCGCCATTTTGGGCAGGTGTAAAGTTCTTTAACGTATACGGCCCTAATGAGAATCATAAAGGACGAATGGCAAGCGTCGTTTATCATACCTATCACCAAATTGAAAAAACGGGCGGTATGAAGCTTTTCCGTTCTCACAATACCGCTTATAAGGACGGAGAACAACTAAGAGATTTTATATACGTAAAAGATGTAGTGTCCATACTTCATTTTCTTTCTGATTGCGAAGTAACCTCTGGACTCTATAATGTTGGAACAGGAAAAGCCCGTTCTTTTTATGATTTAGCAAGTCTTACATTTAAGGCGCTCGGCCTGGAGCCCAAAATATCCTTCATCGATACGCCTGTCGATATTCGTGATAAATACCAGTATTTCACTGAAGCCTCAATGACCAAACTTGAAAAAGCAGGATACAAAAAAGCTTTTCATTCGCTAGAAGAAGGTGTCTGCGATTATGTGCAAAACTACCTCAACGCCTAGTTTTGTTCATTTCTTGTGAATAAATATTCAATAAACATTACTTTATATCCCAATAACGAGTAATTTTGTTACTCAATGTTAGATGCTCTAATCACATCAAAGACACGCGTTCGGCTTTTGGTCAAGTTCTTTTTGAACCCTACACTAAAGGCCTACTTGCGTCAGTTGGCCAATGAATTTGGAGAGAGCACGAATTCTGTACGTCTAGAACTAAATAGGCTCAAAGAGGCCGGGCTTCTTGATTCTAAGCAAGAAGGAAACACAGTTTTATACCAAGCTAAGCAAGATCACCCTTTATTTCCTGAGATTAGAAAAATAGTCACCAAGGTTACGGGAATTGATTCGGTTGTCGAATCGTTAATTGAGCGCATTGGAAATATGGACCAGGCCTATCTCGTTGGTGATTATGCGAAAGGAAAAGATTCGGGCCTTATTGATGTAGTATTAATTGGGGATCTCAATAAGACAATTCTTCAAGATACCATCGATACCGCTGAGTCGTTGATCAATCGTAAAATCAGAACGCTTGTTTTAACAAAAGAAGAGTTTGAGGCAAATACATTGAAAAAAGACGAACCATTCTTACTACTTTGGAGTAAGAATTAATAATAAGAATTCACCTTGAATGGTACTCAATTCCAAAAATCAAAATGGGACTGAGAAAGGCGAAGCCGTAATATGATTTTAGATATAATCTTATTTAAAGATCCCTCAGTAAAGCGCCATGTAGCGAAAACTATTACCTGGAGAATTGTTGGTACTATAGATACAATGATTATAGGTTGGCTTATCACAGGAAATGTAATGACTGGATTGAAAATCGGGGGTATTGAGGTTGTTACTAAAATGATTTTATACTATTTTCACGAACGAATGTGGTTTAAAATAAATCTCGGTTTACCTCATCGAAAAACTGATGACGAAACAAAAGCAACGAAGTGAATAACCTGAAGTCTCAGTCCTATAAAATAAAACGTAGCGATTTCGAAAAACGAAATAAGCATCGGGGAATAGTGCTTTGGTTCATTGGTCTATCGGGATCAGGTAAATCTACACTTGCAAATGGGCTCCAAGCCAAACTTTTTGAAAATGATTTCAACGCAATTGTTTTAGATGGAGACAACACAAGGCTGGGAATAAATAAAGACCTTGGATTTAGCGAAAAAGATAGAAACGAAAATATTAGACGCGTAGCCGAAATTTCCAAGCTATTTATTGAGACAGGTCACATCGTAATTAATGCATTTATTTCTCCTTTTAAA